>JAQYBZ010000064.1 GCA_029003235.1 Bacillota bacterium | reverse complement strand
ATCAAGCTCCATCTGAAGCCGTCGGATACCGTCGATGATGTGTACCGCAAGTTCCATGCCGCCGTTGCGGAGGTACATAAATCCAACGAGCTGGATTCCAGCTTTGACGGCGTGGCCAAGCTGCTGGGCATGATCCCCGGTGTGCTGCTGAAATTTGCCATCTGGCTGATCAAGCTGCTGGACTATTTCGGCCTTGTCCCCCGGTTCTTGCTGGAGGTCAGCCCCTTCCACGGCTCCATCTTCTTTACGTCCATGGGCTCTCTGGGCATCCCCTCCATCTATCACCACCTGTACGACTTCGGCAATCTGCCGGTGTTCTGCGCTTTCGGCTGCAAGCGCCGTGCCAATGAGCTGGACAGGCAGGGAAACCCGGTGGAGCGCAAGTATGTGGACTTCTCCTTTGTGCTGGACGAGCGCACTGTGGACGGCTTCTATTACGCCACCGCGTTCAAGTATTTCCGCAAGCTGCTCTGGCATCCGGAACAACTGGAGCTTCCCCCTCAGGAGGTCGCACGGGACATTCCGTAAAAATCACCCGCCACATCCCGCAAAAAAGATTACCCGGCACAGGCTTAGGCATGGCTTCGTAAAACAGTTCATCCGACCTATGGTTGCAATCATAGGTCGGATGAACTGTTTTACGAGTACCCCGCAATCCGGCAGGGGATTTGTGTGTTCAGCCTGCTTCCGCTTCAAAGGTGCAGCCTTCGGCGGGCGTCAGGGTGTCCAGCACGGAGGGAATATCCTTTTCCAGCGCCCGGTAGCTGTCTGCGGTCTGTTCCGTGAAGCGCACATCCGTGGGATAGAGTACCACGACGGAGAAAACGCCCGTGGGGGTGGTGAGCTTGCCCAGCAGTTCGTAGGCGGGGAGAAAAGAATAATCCGTCCCGTCGGGGTACAGATCGATGGAAAACAGATCGCCGCCCACGTCGGCATCCTTGCTGTCCTTGTGGCAGACGGTCACAGAATAACCCGTGTCTTCCTCGTGGAAATAGCTCCCCGTGACGTACTGGTTCGCCCAGATGGAGGGCAGGGTGATGGTGTAGTATTCCGTCTGTACCGGCTCTCCCTGGCGGGAAAGCTGGAATTCCTCCGTGGCGGCCTCGGCTTCCGTTGTTTCTCCGCTGTGCGCGGTGCTGGCCGCGTCCGTTTGGTTCTCCAGCGTCGGCTGGGTCATTGGGGCTTCGGTGCTCACCGGGATCTGCTCCGCGCCGCAGCCGCACAGCAGGCAGCCCAGACTCAGCGCGGCGGTCAGGAAAATGGCAATGGTCTTTTTCATAAGTGCCTCCTTAAAAGATTCTGTTGGTGTTTATGCTTGCTTGCGGGGTTAGACGGTGAAAAAACCGCCGGGTTCCCAAAAAGAAAAACGTGCGCTGCGGACGGCTGCCCGCAGCGCACAAATGCTTTTTCGGCTTATTCGTCCACCACGATGCCGTTGTCGGCAAAGGCCTTGAGCAGCAGGTTCATGTCCGACGGGATGCTGATGGGGTCGCCTACGGCCTTGATGGCGTTGGCCACGTCCTTCAGACCGTTGCCCGTGACCACGGAGACCACCGTGGCGTCGGCGGGGATCTTGCCCTGCTGGCACAGCTTCTTCAGACCGGCAGCGCCGGTGACGCCCGCAGGCTCGCCGAACACGCCGCAGGTGGTGCCCAGCAGCTTCTGGGCGGCCATGATTTCCTCGTCTGTGACGTTGACCACAATGCCGTTGGATTCCCGAATGGCCATGAGCGCCTTGTCCGCGTTTCTGGGAACGCCCACGGCGATGGAATCGGCAAGGGTGTTTTCCTCCATAGGCTGCCAGGGTTCGCCGGTCTCAATGGCGCGGTTGATGGGGTGGCAGCCCTCTGCCTGGGCGGAAATCAGCCGGGGCAGGCGGTCGATGAAGCCGATGGCGTACAGATCTTTCAGACCCTTCCACAGACCGGCAATGGTGCAGCCGTCGCCCACGGAAATGGCGATATAATCGGGCACCTGCCAGTTGAGCTGCTCCATGATCTCCAGCCCCACGGTCTTTTTGCCCTCGGACAGATAGGGGTTGATGGCAGCGTTGCGGTTGTACCAGCCCCACTTTTCAATGGCCTGCTTGGACAGCTCGAAGGTGTCCTCATAGCTGCCCTGTACGGAAATGACCGTAGCGCCGAAGGTCATAAGCTGCGCCACCTTGCCCTTGGGGGCGCGGGAGGGGACGAAAATATAGGTCTTCAGGCCGGCTGCGGCGGCGTTGCCGGCCAGAGAAGAAGCGGCGTTGCCGGTGGAGGAGCAGGCAATGACCTTGGCGCCTGCCTCTTTGGCCTTGGCCACAGCCATGGCCGAGGCGCGATCCTTGAGGCTGGCGGTGGGGTTGATGCCGTCGTCCTTGATCCACAGCTTTTTGATGCCCAGCTCTTTGGCCAGGCGGTCGGCCTCGTACAGGGGAGACCAGCCCACCCGCAGGGGGGTGTCGGGGGTGTCCTCTTCCACAGGCAGCAGCTCACGGTAGCGCCACATGGAGCGGTTTTCCCGCGCGGCCAGCTTTTCCTTGGTCAGCCTGGTCTTGATGTAGTCGTAGTCGTAGATGATGTCCAAAATCCCGCCGCATTCGCAGTTGGTCAGGTTGGGCACGGCTTCGTACTCTCTGCCGCATTTGACGCAGCGGCCGCAAATCACATTACGCATAGGGTTTCTCCTCTTATATATCCTGTATTTTGGGTCAAAATGTCGAAAACGTTCCGGTTCTGCGGACGGTTTGCCCGCAGCCATCCTCGTCTGTGGAAACACGCGGCATACCATACGCAGCCCGCAGCCCCAAAGGGGCGGTCAGCCGCAGGGGAAACGCCGGAGCGCCCGTTTTGTTCAAAAAGAATGGGGAAGGTGGTGAAACCATGGCGGATTACGAGAAAATGTACCATGTCCTTTTCCACGCCATCCCTCGTGCGCCGGCAGAGCCGGAACGGCAGAACGCCGGCCTTGCAGCCGGGATATTACGGGCAGCGCAGCAAATGGCGGAGGAACTGTACATCGCGGACGAGGCATAACAAAAGGGGAGGGGGCACGCCCCTCCCCCATTTTTTGAATTACAGCGCTTTCAGAAGGCCGGTTTCCTCGTTGAAGGCGTTGATCAGCTCGTCCAGCTCCTTGGCCTGTGCATGGACGGCGTCCCAGGTGCCCTTGGTGTCGTACCACTGGGCGTTGAGGTCTTCCACGGACAGACCCTGCTGCTCGACCCAGGTGTAGTACTTCAGGTTGTGTACGCGCTTGCGGCCCTCGTAGGTCAGCTCCGCCATGTTGTCCTTCTTCAGACCCAGCATATGCAGGGCGTGATCCTTGGCGGCTTCCACGGTGTTGTAAGCGCCGTACATCTCGTTGAGCTCCTCCACACGGGACTTGTACATGACGGCGGAGTCGGTGAGGACGGTGACGACCACATCGTTCTCGGTCAGCTCATAGTACTTGGCAAACTTGATGCAGCACAGCACGTTGGCGATGCCGGAAATGCCCATCCAGGTCAGCTTTTCGATCAGCTCGTCGGACAGACCCAGCTCCTGCTTCAGGTAGCTCTGGCCCTCGGCGGTGTTGAACAGGCGCAGCAGTCTCTGGCTGTCCTCGTCGTCGATGTCGATGACCATGTCGGTGTTCTTTACGTTATGTACCCAGGGGATGTGCTTGTCGCCGATGCCCTCGATGCGGTGGCCGCCGAAGCCGTTTTCCAGAATGGTGGGGCACTGCAGGGCTTCGCCCACGGCCAGCTTCATGCGGGGATAGCGCTCCTTGAGCAGATCACCGGCGGACATGGTGCCGGCGGAACCGGAGGTGAAGCAGGCACCTGCCAGATTCTGGCCGGGCTTCTTCACGGCTTCAAACAGGTCGGACAGGGCGTAGCCGGTGACGTTGTAGTGCCACAGGGGGTTGCCCATCTCGGCGAACTGGTTGAAGATCATCATGGTGGGGTCTTTCTTCAGCTCCCAGGTCTTGTCGAAGATTTCCTTGACGTTGGACTCGCAGCCGGGGGTGGCGATGATCTGGCCGGCGATGGACTTGAGCCAGTCAAAGCGCTCCTTGGACATATCCTGGGGCAGGATGGCCACGGAATCGCAGGCCAGCAGCTTGGAGTTGAAGGCGCCGCCGCGGCAGTAGTTGCCGGTGGAGGGCCATACGGCGTGATGATAGGTGGCGTCGAACTGACCGGTCACCAGACGGGGAGCCAGACAGCCGAAGGAAGCGCCGACCTTATGGCAGCCGGTGGGGAACCACTTGCCGGACATGGCCAGAATACGGCAGGGCACGCCGGACAGGGCAGAGGGGATCTCCACATAGTTGGGAACCGGCTGGAACAGGCCGCCGGACTCCTTGGCTTCGTTGTGCCAGGAAATACGGAACAGGTTGACGGGATCAACGGCCCACAGGTCGGTATTGGACAGCTTGGCCTTGATCTTCTCGGGGATCAGGTCGGGGTTCTGCATCTGAGCGATGGTGGGGATGATGATGTTGTTTTCCTTGGCCTTCTGGATGTTGTGGGAAAGGCCTTCTTTGCAAATGTGCAGATCAATCATTGGTGCTTTCTCCTCCTGTTTTTAAGTCTAGATAAGAATATAGGGTATACTTGGATATGCCAAAATACTTTGAGATTTTGTCGCTGGATTTCGTAATCAGCAGCGCGCCGCTCTCGTTGAGAAACTGGAGCGCCCGCACCTTGTCGTCCTTGTTCATGAGGGCGACGGGCTTGCCCACCAGCTCCACAGAGCGAAAAATCAGCTCGTCGAGCAGATCGTTGACGTTCTGAGGGATTTGCTCCGGCTCCCGCGGTACCTCATCCCGGGAGGTGATCAGCTCCCGCAGCGCCTTTTCCGCAACCACCATGGAAGAAATGTCGTAGTTGATGGAAAAGATGGCGGAGATCTTCCCGTTCTCGTCGGGGATATAGACCGTGGAGGAACGCAGCACACGGCCGTCGGGGGTGCGGGTCAGATAACCCAGATGATCCTCCGGCACGGCGTCGGCGTTGCGCATCTGCTCCAGTACCACCTGAGACGGGCCGTCCCCCGGCTTGCGTCCGGTGACCTGACCGTTTTCGATGGCGACGATGGAGTGTTCCGGGCTGCCCTGCGCCAAGTCGTGGATGACGACCTCACAGCCGTCTCCGAACTGTGCAGCCACTGCCTTTGCGATTTTTTGGAGCCATTGCAGCTCCTTGTGATCCAGCACTTATCCCGCCCCTTTCCATAAAAATCTGAACCTACACATCCATCATACCACACAATTTATAAAAATCAATTGGTTTTCAAAAATTTTTTTAGGAAATCACAAAATTTGTTTGACATTGCCGTATTCTATGGTAAAATGATATTAGCACAAGTTCGGCTTTTCACAATTTTACATATTTCAGGAGGTTTCGACATGGATTTTGAAGCAATCAAAAAAGCAGCGGAAGGTTATCAGGCAGATATGAGCAAATTCCTGCGGGACATGATCGCAATTCCCTCCGAATCCTGTGAGGAAAAGGGCGTTGTCGAGCGCATCGCCGAGGAAATGCGCAAGCTGGGCTACGACAAGGTCGAGTTCGACAAGCTGGGCAACGTCATCGGCTGGATGGGCGAGGGCGAAAAGATCATCGCCATTGATTCTCACATCGATACCGTGGGTATCGGCAACATCAACAACTGGAAAGAAGACCCCTATCAAGGCTACGAGACCGACACCATCATCTACGGCCGCGGCGCTTCCGACCAGGAGGGCGGCATGGCCTCCGCTACCTACGGCGCCAGAATCATGAAGGATCTGGGTCTGATTCCCGAGGGCTATAAGATCATGGTCGTCGGCTCCGTGCAGGAAGAGGACTGCGATGGGATGTGCTGGCAGTCCATCGTCAACGAATACTTCAACGGCCCCGAGGACGCCCGCAGCAAGATCGAGTTCGTCATTTCCACCGAGCCCACCGACGGCGGCATCTACCGCGGCCACAGAGGCCGTATGGAGATCCGTGTGGACGTACACGGCGTGTCCTGCCACGGCTCTGCGCCGGAGCGCGGCGACAACGCCATTCACAAGATGGCCGAGATCATCGAAAATGTCCGCGACCTCAACGAGAACGACGCCGAAGAGGGCACCGAGATCAAGGGTCTGGTCAAGATGCTCGACCCGAAGTACAACCCCGATCATTACGAAGACGCCCGGTTCCTGGGCCGCGGCACCTGCACCACCTCTCAGATTTTCTACACCTCTCCCAGCCGCTGCGCCGTGGCGGACTCCTGCGCCATTTCCATCGACCGCCGCATGACCGCAGGCGAAACCTACAAGTCCTGCCTCAAGGAGATCGAGGATCTGCCCGCCTGCAAGAAGTACGCCAAGGACGTAAAGGTTTCCATGTATATGTATGACCGTCCCGCATGGACGGGTCACGTCTATGAGACCGAGTGCTTCTTCCCCACCTGGATCAATAAAGAGTCCGCACCCCATGTGCAGGCCCTCATCGACGCCCACCACGGCCTGTGGGGCGACAAGAGACTGTGGGTGGACGACACCGCCAGAGAAAAGCGCGAAGGCCGTCCCCTGACCGATAAGTGGACGTTCTCCACCAACGGCGTGTCCATTCAGGGTCGCTACGGCATCCCCTGCGTCGGCTTCGGCCCCGGCGCCGAGTCTCAGGCTCACGCCCCCAACGAGATCACCTGGAAGCATGATCTGGTGGTCTGCGCCGCCGTCTACGCCGCCGTACCCGGCCTGTACAAGGCTGAGAACAAGGCAGACGGCTCCGCTACCGAGTTCCGTCAGGAGCTGACCGGCAACGACATCCGCTGAGCCAAGCGCCCGGGGCGGGGGCGCGCCCCTTGCCCCGGGGTTTCAAGCCTGTATTTACATATTTTTTAAGGAGAGATTACAATGAGTAAAACCGTAGAGCTTGCACGGCATCTGGAGACCCTGCACATCAACAATATGTACAAGAACGACTTCTACTGGACGTGGGACAAGACCGACGAAGAGCTGGACGCCGTTTTTACCGTGGCTGACGCCCTGCGCGACCTGCGCGAGCGCAACAAGTCCACCAAGATCTTCAACTCCGGACTGGGCATTTCCCTGTTCCGCGACAACTCCACCCGTACCCGCTTCTCCTTCGCCTCCGCCTGCAACCTGCTGGGTCTGGAAGAGCAGGTTCTGGACGAGAAGAAGTCCCAGATCGCCCACGGCGAGACCGTGAGAGAGACTGCCAACATGGTCTCCTTTATGGCCGACGTCATCGGCATCCGCGACGATATGTACATCCATCAGGGACATGAGTATCAGAAGACCTTCATGGACGCCCTGGAGGAGGGCTACCGCGACGGTATTCTGGAGCAGAGACCCACGCTGGTCAATCTGCAGTGCGATGTGGATCATCCCACCCAGTGCATGGCCGATATGCTCCATGTCATCCACTACTTCGGCGGCGTGGAGAATCTGAAGGGAAAGAAGGTTGCCATGACCTGGGCTTACTCCCCCAGCTACGGCAAGCCCCTGTCCGTGCCCCAGGGCGTCATCGGCCTGTTCACCCGTTTCGGCATGGACGTGGTGCTGGCACATCCCGAAGGCTACGACATCTTCCCCGAGGTCGAGGCCATTGCGGAAAAGAACGCCAAGGCTTCCGGCGGCTCCTTCAAGAAGGTCGCCACCATGGAAGAGGCTTTCAAGGATGCGGATATCGTCTATCCCAAGTCCTGGGCGCCCTTTAAGGCCATGGAGGAGCGCACCAAGCTGTACTCCGCCGGCGATCAGAAGGGCATCGACGAGCTGGAGCAGAGACTGCTCAAGCAGAACGCCGAGCACAAGGACTGGACCTGCTCCGAGGAAATGATGAAGCTGACCAAGGACGGCAAGGCGCTGTATCTGCACTGCCTGCCCGCCGACATCTCCGGCCTGAGCTGCCCCGAGGGCGAAGTGGACGACAGCGTGTTCAGCCGCTATCTGGTGCCCCTGTACAAGCAGGCTTCCTACAAGCCCTACATCATTGCAGCCATGATCTTCCTGGCACAGGTCAAGGATCCGGTCAAGGCGCTGATGGATCTGGACTCCGCGGACAGCAAGAGAAAAATGTTCTGATTTGACTTCAGGGCTGCTGCTTTGCAGCAGCCCTGAAATATACTACATATCATGGAAGAGGTAAAAAACTATGTCTAAGAGAATCGTCATCGCTCTGGGCGGCAACGCGCTGGGCAATACTCCTTACGAACAGCTTGCCCTCGTCACCGAGACAGCCAAGCCCATTGTGGATCTCATCGAGCAGGGCAACGAAGTCATCATTGCCCACGGCAACGGCCCCCAGGTGGGCATGATCAATCTGGGCATGAGCACGGCGGCGGAAGCCGGCGCCATCAAGTCCGATATGCCCTTCCCCGAGTGCGGCGCCATGAGTCAGGGCTACATCGGCTATCATCTGCAAAACGCCATCGGCAACGAGTTGGCCGAGCGGGGCATGCACAAGGATGTGGCCACCGTCGTCACCCAGGTGCTGGTGGACGAGAACGATCCCGCCTTCCAGAATCCCACCAAGCCTGTGGGCGCCTTCTACGACAAGGAAACGGCCGACCGCATTGCTGCGGAAAAGGGCTATACCATGGTAGAGGATGCGGGCAGAGGCTACCGTCAGGTCGTCCCCTCTCCCAAGCCCATTGACGTCATTGAGAAGAACACCGTCAACGCGCTGCTCAAGGACGGCTGCGTCGTCATTACCGTAGGCGGCGGCGGCATTCCCGTGGTGCGCAGAGACGGCAAGCTCTATGGCACCCCCGCCGTCATTGACAAGGATTTCGCCTCCGCCAAGCTGGCAGAGCTGATCCACGCCGACGCGCTGGTGATCCTCACCGCCGTGGATCGTGTCTGCATCAACTGGGGCAAGCCCGACCAGAAGTCTCTGGACGAAATGACCGTTGCCGAGGCCGAGCGCTACTGCGGCGAGGGTCACTTCGCCCCCGGCTCCATGCTGCCCAAGGTCAAGGCTGCCATCAGCTTTGCCCAGACCGGCGGTCAGGCCATTATCGCCTCTCTGGAGAACGCCGGAAAGGCCGTCCGGGGCGAATCCGGAACGGTGGTGCATCTGTAATGGAATACAAGCGCTTTGGCCAGACCATCCTTGCCCGCATGGATCGGGGCGAGGAGATCATGGAGCAGTTGGAGTGCATCGCCAAAAAAGAGCAGATCCGTCTGGCGCATATTAACGCGCTGGGCGCCGTGGGAGAAATGACCGTGGGCGTCTACAGCGTGGAGAAACAGTCCTACGCCAAAAACACCTTTACCGGCGATCTGGAGGTGGTGTCCCTCCACGGCACCATTACCACCAAAAACGGCGAATACTATCCCCATCTGCATATGTCCGCAGGGGATGAGCAGGGACACGTCTACGGCGGCCACCTGAACCGCGCCGTGGTCTGCGGCACCTGCGAGATGGTCATTACCCTGCTGGACGGCACGGTAGAGCGGAAGATCGATCCCGCCACCGGCCTGAACGTGTTTGACTTCGGAAACTGAGCATATATTCCTTGCGCTCCGGCACACCCGCCGGAGCGCAGACGCCCCCCGGTTTTGCCTGAACAAAACCGGGGGGTTACTGTAAATAGATAACCCCATGGAATCGGGATTCCATGGGGTTGCCTTATCAGTACGGAAAAGATATTTGGCGGTTTTTTGCAGATGATTTTGAACGCTTACCTTGGAGAAAGCTTTTTGGAGCCGTCGGCATTGCCGGTGGTTTTCTACCAAAACGATGGCGTGGGCAGACCCGAAGGCCCGCCCACGTCTGATAGGTCATTCGTTGTTTACTTGCCCAGGCAGCGATACAGGAAGGTCACGATCTGGGCGCGGGTGCAGTCCTCATCAGGACCGAAGGTAGTAGCGGAAGTACCTACGGTAATGCCGTTCCCCACAGCCCACAGCACTGCTTCTGTGTAGTAGGAATCCTCTGGTACATCAGTGAAGGGGTTTGTCGTACCGGCAGCAGGCTTATCCTGAGAGCGCCACAGGAAGGTAACGATCTGTGCGCGACCGCAAGTCTCTTCCGGGCTGAATGTGGTAGCACTGGTACCCTGGGTAATTCCGGTTTCTACAGCCCACAGCACTGCCGTCTCGTAGTAGCTGCCCTTGGCCACATCCCTGAAGCGCATCTCGCGGCTCTGGGGGCTCGGGCATCCGGCAGCGCGCCACAGGAAAGTAACCACCTGAGCGCGGGTGCAGGGGGTATCGGGGCTGAATGTGGTGTCGGAGGTACCACAGGTGATTCCGTTTTTCACAGCCCACTGCACAGCATTATAATAGTATTCATCAGCGGGAACATCCACAAAAGCAACTACCGTTGCATCTTTGAATACGACCTTGACCGTTGCCTTGCCCACGGGCTGGATGAAGGAATAGGTGCCGTCGCCGTTCTCAGTGACCGCCACGGGCTTGCCGTTCTGATCGGTTACAATCACCTGATCCACCTCATAGCCCTCGTCCGGAGTGGCAGTGATGGTGACCTTGGAGCCTGCGGTGGGATACTCGGGCGAAACGGTCACCGTGCCGCCCTCCGTATCCTCAATTATGGGAGGATAGGTGGAAATGGCCGTCCAGTGAGCATAGATGGTGGTATTCCCGTTGAACACCGTGTCGGTGGTAACCTTTTCGCCGCCCTCCGCCGCTGTGAACCAGCCGTCAAAGGTGTAGCCGTCACGGGTGGGGGTGGGCAGAGCCTCGGTCAGCTTGCCGTCCGTTCCGGTGGTCATGCTGGTGGTAGTCACGGTGCCGCCGCCTGCATCAAGGGTGATCGTGTAGGTGTTTGTGTAGGTGGGCGTATCCGTGATCTCCACATAGGTGTCGTAGGGATCATCATTCCAGACGAAATTGCCCTCGGTGTAGCTGCCCTGCGCATCGGTGCGCCAGTAATAGGCGGCATAGCCGGTTAAATCCGGTTCGGCTCTCAGGGCGGCACAACTTTCCGCTTCGGCAGACGCCTGCGCCAGCAGACTGCCGCCGGAAACGGTCAAGCCGGCTCCTTCCTTTGTCAGATCGACATAAATGCCGGAACTGATTTTTTCGGCGTTGCCGCCTGTGGCGGTGACATCAGCAGAGCCGGTGATTGTTACCTGGCCGTTTGTAAAGATGCCGTTGCTTCCGAGACTTGCTGTATTGCTTGTGGCAATTACTTTACTGTCCGCAATGGTGACACTGTCCCAATCCGCTTGGATGCCGGTGCTATATTTTTCTGCCGTGTTGCCTGTGGCAGTGACATCAGCTCCTTGGGAGATGGTCACGGTATTGTATGCCTGGATACCGCGGCTCATGACCGTCTCGCCGCCCGTGGCAATTACTTTGCTGTTTTCAATGGTGACGGTACCGCCGACAAGTTCGCCATTCACTCTTTCCACATCCGCAAAGATGCCGCAGCTATAAGCGATTGTCTGTCTTGTCTTACCGCCCATGGCGGTGACCGTTCCACCGGTGATGGTCACGTTATAGCCTGCAAAGATGCCGTAGCTATCAGAGTCTGCCGTGCCGCCGGCGGCATAAACGGTTCCGTCGGAGATGATCACGTCATAGCCTGCAAAGATGCCGTAGCTATCGCCGTAGCTACCATTGTCTGTCGTGCCGCCGATGGCGTTAACCGCTCCTCCGGAGACAGTTATGTTGCCTTCGTA
>JAQYBZ010000063.1 GCA_029003235.1 Bacillota bacterium | reverse complement strand
AAAGGAGACTTTATGAAGAGGACGTTTTTTACAGAAATGGCATACGTTATTGGAGTCATTACGCTTGCATTTGGCACAGCGCTGATGGAACGGGCGGATTTTGGAATGTCTATGGTCGTTGCACCGGCATACCTCATATATTTAAAAATATCAGAGTATTTTCATTGGTTTTCTTTTGGAATGGCAGAGTACTGTTTTCAGGCTTTTCTGATTATTGTTCTCGCAATTATCTTGCGTAGGTTTAAGCGAAAGTATCTGTTTTCTTTCATTACTGCGTTTATATACGGAAATGTGCTTGATGTTATGATGAAAGCTGTGTCGCTATTACCTGCAAATGGGATCATACCAAGAGTAGGATTCTATGGAATCGGTCTCATCGTTTGTGCGATGGGAGTGTCCCTTCTGTTCCATACATACATCTCGCCGGAAGCATATGAATTGTTTGTAAAAGAAATATCCTCGGAATTTGGCTTCAATATAAACAAAACAAAAACGATTTACGACTGCTGCAGTTGTTTGATTGCGGTCGTCATGTCGTTTCTCTTTATGGGATTCCCGCATTTTGAAGGTGTAAAAGCGGGAACGATTCTATGCGCGGCCATAAACGGCTGGGTGATTGGGCAATGTAGCCGGCTGTATGAAAAATACTTTTGTTTTAAAGATGCGTTTGGTTTTAGGAAGTATTTTGACGAATCGCTCACTTCCGACTTGCCGAACAGATAAAGGCGCGCACATACGGGGTTAGCCCGTATATGCGCACTGCGGAGCAAAACGCCCCGGGTGCGTTCAAATGTCCGGCCGAACAAGGGGACGGGATCCCTTTTGCCGCTTTGCGGATGGCTCCTGTGGACTCGCTGCCGGAAAACATGAATCAAGTGCAGAAAACAATCTTCTGTATGATTGCAGCCATACAGAGGATTCACTGTTTTACGGACACCGCCCTATATCCCTGTGGATTTGTCAACGATGTGTCACATATCCTTGGAAAACCTGCACGGGCAGGCGAAATTGAGACAATGGCGTTCTTGAAATTCCCGGTTTGAGCGTGTATGATATAGTAGATTTTGGAAAAGGCTTGACAGCTTCCCTCCGACTGCCGCCCTCGGGAGCCCGGATTTGCTGTCAGTTTTCTCCTGCCTGCTCCGGGTGCAGAACAGTTGCCGCGGACACACGGAGAGCCGGACCTTGTTTCCGGCCTGCCGCGCCATGTTCGGACGGCGGGATTGCTGCTGCGGGTATAAGTTGAGGCCATGGATTATACGGAATATCTATCTGCAATAGAGCAGAAGACGAGAAAATAATTGACGGCAGGTTGTTATCATGAAACATACATATAAAGGGATTGACTGTGCAAAGCTATTCTTTTGCCTTTGTATTATCGCGGTTCACACTGGACTTACCAAGAATATTCTTCCGACTACACTAACGTATATGTTGGAAAAAGGTGTTTTCCGAATGGCAGTTCCATACTTCTTCGTTGTATCGGGCTTCTTTTTGGGAAAAAAGCTGAAAGGCTGTGATAATCCGAAACGGGTTGTAAAGAAATATGTCAGGCGGCTCCTGTTTCCTTTGCTGTGTTTTTCTGCGATCAACATACCTCAGAGCGTCATTACCCTTTACATGGGAGGAAGCACAGTAACAGATGCGCTGATAAAACAGGTACAGTTCATTATTTTTTATCCCAGAGGTGCGTTGTGGTATATACAGGCATCCATCATCGGCGCGCTGCTGTTATTGCCGTTTTTAAAACGAAAGCGGCTGAACATTGCGCTTGCATTAGGAACGTTGGGATATATGTTTGCCTTGCTATGCAATAATTATTACTTTGTGACAGAAGGAACCTTCTTGCGCACGGTGGTAGATACATATATGTCTGTCTGTCTTACTGCGCGAAATGGTGTATTTGTTGGATTCCTGCTGTTGGGGATTGGAATCAAACTATCAGAGCTTCAAGCAAACGGACGGCTTAATTGGAGCGCTTCCAAGTGGATTCTTCTGCTGCTTACGGCATATGTTGCCTATCTTGCGGAAATCATCCTGGTACATCGTGCCGGGCAGGCTCTTGATGACGGCGCGCTATATATCACGCATATAGTGCTAATCCCCTTGCTTTTTATATGCACACTGAACTGGCAGCCCCGCGTCACGGAGGAACGATCCATGAGCATGCGCCGATATTCTACAGGGATGTATCTTTTGCATAGACCGGTTTTGTGGTGCGTGAGTATGCTGAAAGCAACGCCCCAACAGGATTTTCTGCTGACGGTATTTATATGCTTTGGAATCTGCAATCTGGTCTACCGTTGGAAAAAGGAACCCCTGTACTCGCTGCTTCAATAGAGGCTTTCAGCACAGAGGTTGCTATTTCTCCAATATAACGGGTGTGTACTCTGTACAGGGTGGACATATTGCCAATCGACACGCGCTTTTCCGTTATGATTGAACGAATCCCGATGACCGGCGTTTTCAGCAGCATGACGGACGGCGGGATTGCTGTCGCGGAGATAGGAAACAAACACAAAAGGAAGTAGAAAAATGCGAACGAAAGATATGTATTTACCCATGTGGGTGTGCATTATGGGCGTTGTATTTCTGGCGGCCGGTATTGCGTGCGTTGTAATCAGTTTCACTGGTTTGCAAAACAATGTGATCGCGTGCTGGATCATAGCTGTTTTCTGCTTGGTCTTGGGTTCTTTCGCCATATTATGTTGGAAAAATCAGTGGGCTGAGATGTTGAATGACAACGAATTTGCATACAGTACAATGTTTGGCAGACAGATCAGGTATCATTTTTCGGAAATACAGGACTTAAAGTTGAACGACGATTCCATGACGCTTTTGTTGGAAAGCGGGAAAGTGCATATAGAATCCTGCGCCGTTATTTCTGAGAGATTTGGCAATCGGATCGACGATGTACTTGGCCTCAAGTGACGACACAATGTGTATGACCGGTTCTCACCCCTTGCCGTGAACAAGGGCAAAACCTGCCGGGAGGCGGAGCGATGACGCGAAAAAGAAAGATACTGGGAGGTCTGTTTCTCCTGCTGGATGTGCTGTGGGCGGCCTTTATTTTCGGGCGCTCCCTGCAGCCCGCCTCGGTTTCGGGGCAGGAAAGCGGCACGCTTCTGGCGCTGGTGCAGCGCCTTTTGCCCCAAATGACCGATCATGTGCTGCGCAAGCTGGCGCACTTTACGGAGTTTTCCGTTCTGGGCGTCCTGCTGTCTGTCACCGTGAAGCTGTTCGGCGCAAAGCTGCCCGTGCTGCCGCTGGCGCTGGGACTGCTGACGGCGGTGACGGACGAGCTGCTGCAACGTACCTCCCCCGGACGGAGCTGCCAGCTCAGCGATATGCTGCTGGATTTCACCGGCGTTGTGGCGGCCACGGCGGCGGTTTTCGCCGTGACGTTCCTGCACCGCCGGAAAAAGAAGCCCGGGGAAAATCCCTCCAACTGAATTGCCGCGCCTGCGAGCCACCCGCCCGCAGGCGCGTTTTTTGCCCGCCCGCCGCCGGAGCACGCCGCCCAAACCGGCGCTGTTTCCCAAAAGTCGAAAAAAGACAAAAAACCGCTACACTTTCCGGAAAAGTATGATATAGTAAATAATTGGTGGGAGTTGTTTGCTTTTGCCGTTTCCTGTCCCCGCGCCGAAGCGCATCCCGCCGCATTTGGGGCGACTTAATTTGTTGCGCGCCTCCGTTTCAAAAAAAGGAAAGGGGTATTAGATGAAACGAAAGAATCAACAAAACGTCAGCGTGGACAATATCTACCGGCTGGACGGGCGGGTACCCGTTGGAAAGGCCATTCCCTTTGGCCTGCAGCACGTTCTGGCCATGTTCGTGTCCAATGTGACCCCGGTCATGCTCATTGCCGGGGTGGCCAAGTACAACGGCGCGGCCTTTACCAACATCGATACGGCGCGGTTGATTCAGGCGGCCATGCTCATCGCGGGCATCGGCACGCTGATCCAGCTATTCCCCATCTGGAAGATCGGCGCCCGGCTTCCGGTGGTCATGGGACTGTCCTTTACGTTCCTGTCCGCCATGATGAGCCTTGCGGCCAGAGATTACGGCATCATGATCGGCGCGGTCATCGTGGGCGGCTGTATTGAGGGCTTTCTGGGTCTGACCGCCAAATACTGGCGAAAATTTGTCTCCCCTGTGGTCTCGGCCTGCGTGGTCACCACCATAGGCTTCAGCTTGCTCTCCACAGGCATTACCTCCTTTGGCGGCGGAGACGCCCAGGCGGCGGATTTCGGCTCCTGGCAGAATCTGACCGTGGCCTCCGTAACCCTGATCGCCTGTCTGGTGTTCAATTTTACCGCCAAGGGCTCCTTAAAGCAGTTGTACGTCCTGTTCGGTCTGGTGGTGGGCTACGCCCTTGCGGTGGTGTTCACCCTCACCGGCGTGGCGCCGGATATGGTGGATTTTTCCACCATGAAAGAGACTGTCAGCGAGCTGGGCGTCATCTCCCTGCCCCGGCTCTGCGCCTTTACACCCAAGTTTGATCCTGGCGCCATTGTGTCGGTGACCCTGGTGTTTCTGGTCTCCGCCGCGGAGACCATCGGCGACACCACCGCGGTCTGCACCGGCGGTCTGGGCAGGGATATTACGGAGCGGGAGGTTTCCGGCTCCCTGTGCTGCGACGGCTTCATGTCTGCGATTTCCGGCGGCATTTTCGGCTGCCCGCCCATTACCTCCTTCTCCCAGAACGTGGGTCTGGTGGCCATGACCAAGGTGGTCAACCGCTACACCATTATGTTCGGCGCCATTACCCTGATCCTTTCGGGACTGTTCCCGCCCATCGGCGCCTTTTTCTCCACCCTGCCTGCCTGTGTGCTGGGCGGCTGCACCATCATCATGTTCGGCGCCATCATCGTTTCCGGCGTCACCATGTTGGGCGCCTGCGGCTCCAGCCAGCGCAATACCCTGATCATCGCCACCTCCTTCTGCGTGGGCATCGGCGTGACCATGGTACCGGCCTTTTTCCAGCATATGCCCGCGCTGGTGGGGCAGATTTTTGCCAAGAATCCCGTGGCGGGCGTCTTTGTGGTGTCCATGCTCCTGTCCCTGCTTTTGCCGCAGAAGGTGCACCTGAAGGATGTGGACGCCCTGACGCCGGAGACCATCGGCACGCCGGAGGAACCCGCCCCAGCGGAAGCCGGCGAAAAAGAGGCGTAACGCAACGGCAAAGCCGCCCGGCGGAGAAAGCGCCTCCCCGATCATCGGGAGCGTTCGTAAAACAGTTTCAGTCCCGGCGGTAATGTCTGCCGGGACTGTTTCTGCATAAATGCAAGCCGTGATATGATGAAACAGACCGATAAGCTTTCATTTGTCGAACTGATAAAGGGCGCACTTCTATACACCTTTCGGTGTACTGTGGGATCTTTGATTTTGCGCAGCACCAAAGCCTCCCTTGTGTAAAGGGAGGTGGCACGGCGTAAGCCGTGACGGAGGGATTGTCATGCAGTCAAAGTACAATCAGCAGTGAACTGTATTCCGAACACTCCGCAAAACCGGAAGGCTTTGCGCGAAAAGCGCCGGAAGTCCCCCGCCACCGGACAAAATACACAACCGCCCCACAGCCTGTTCCTTGCGGCAGGCTGTGGGGCGGCTTTTATGCGGAGTCTTTTCCTTGGATGCGCGGGTGGGGCGCAGGGCGCTGCCTCCGGTTCTTCGGACACAGGGCGCGCCTGCCCCCCGGCCGGGGCGCCGGGTGTTTATCCGTCTGCCCTCAGGCCAGATAGACCGCCCGCATCCCTTTCATGGTCATATAGCAGTCCAGCTTGGAGACCACCTCCATGGGCGCGTGCATGGACAGCACGGGCACACCGGCGTCCAGGGTGTCGATGTTGCGCTTGGCCATATACACGGCCACGGTTCCGCCGCCGCCCTGATCTACCTTGCCCAGCTCGGCGGTCTGCCAGATCACGCCGTTGTCGTCGAACAGACGGCGGATGCGTCCCATGACCTCGGCGGAGGCGTCAGACGCGCCGGACTTGCCTCGGGAACCCGTGTATTTGCACAGGGCGATGCCGTAATTGAGGCGGGAGTTGTTGCGCGTGTCGCAGGTCTCTGCGTAGATGGGGTCGAAGCCGTTGGAGACGTCGCAGGACAGGCAGAAGGACTTTTCAAAGCAGCGGCGCAGGCTGGCGCCCTGCAAACTGCACAGATCCTCCATAAACGTCTCAAAGAACAGGGACTGCATACCCGAAACGCCCTCGGAGCCGATCTCCTCCTTGTCGGCCAGCACGCACACGGCGGTATGCTCCGGCGTCTGCAGCTCCAGCAGCGGCGCGAAGGAGGCGTAGGCGCACACCCGGTCGTCGTGGCCGTAGGCCGCCAGCATACTGCGGTCCAGCCCCAGCTCCCGGCACTTTCCGGCGGGCACCATGGTCAGCTCGGCGGACAAAAAGTCCTCCTCGGTGATGCCATAGCGCTCGTAGAGCAGCGCCATCACCGCCAGCTTGACCCGGTTGGCGCCGTCGTCGTCGGCCAGAGGCTCGCTGCCGAAGAGAATGTTGAGATTCTCCCCGGTGATACCCTCTGCCAGGGTCTTTTTCATCTGGTCGGCGGAAAGATGCACCAGAAGGTCGGTGACGCAGAAGCAGGGGTCGCAGTCCTCGTCGCCGATGCGCACCGTGACAACGGAGCCGTCCTTTTTGGCCACCACCCCGTGCAGAGACAGGGGGATGGTCGTCCACTGGTATTTCTTGATGCCGCCGTAATAGTGGGTCTTGAGATAGGCCAGCTCCCCGTCCTCGTACAGGGGATTGGGCTTGATGTCCAGCCGGGGCGAATCGATGTGGCTGGCCACAATCCGGGCGCCCTCGTCCAGATTGCGGCTGCCGATGACGGCAAAGATGACGCTCTTGTTGCGGTTGTTGGCGTAGACCCGGTCGCCGCTTTTCAGCTCCATACCCAGCTCAAAGGGCACAAAGCCCGCGTCCTCGGCCATGGAGATGGTGGCGGCCACGGCCTCCCGCTCCGTCTTGGCCTCGTCCATGAATTTCATGTAGGCCTTGCAGTAGCGCTCCATTTCCGGCCGCTCCTGGGCGGGCAGGCGGTCATAGCCGTTTTTCTGTTTGCGCAGCAGGGTGTTTCTCAGTTCTTCGGTTTTTTCGCTCATGTAACTTCCTCCTAACAGTTCCCGGAACAGGGCGTCGCAGCGCCGGGAGAAGTCCTTCGGCGTACCGTCGTTGTCAAGACGGCGGTCACAGCGCCGGACATACTCCTGCTGGGGCAACTGGGCGCGGATCCGGGCGGTTGCGTATGCCTGATCTATACTGTCCCGCTGCATCAGCCGCCGCACCCGAACCTCCTCCGGGGCGGTGACGGCAACGGTCACATCACAAAGCTTGTCCAGGCCGCTTTCAAACAGGCCGATGGCGTCGATGGCGGCAAAGGGTCTGCCCTCCTGCCGGGCGGCTTGCAGCAGACGCTCCACCTCCCGGCGCACGAAGCCGTGGGTCAGGGTGTTGAGCGCCTCCAGCGCCTGGGGGTCGGCAAATACCCGCTGCCCCAGGCGGCGGCGGTCTATCCTGCCGTTTTCCGTCACCCCGTCAAAGCGGCCGGCGATGGCCTGGGTAAGGGCGGGGTTCGTGTCCAGCAGCCGGTGGTAGACGGCGTCGCAGTCAATGACCAGCCCGCCGTGGCGGCGCAGGCGCTCCAGCGCCGTGGTCTTGCCGCAGCCCGTGCCGCCTGTAATGCCGATGACGCACATCATGGCGTGCGTGCGGCGTCTACGATGTGGAAGCCTGCCGACTTGCGCAGGCGGTTTTGCACGGCGTAGGCGATACCGCCGCCCTCGGGGCAGCGGGCGAAGATGGTGCCGATGGCGCTGTCGTCCAGCTTCCGCAGGGCGGCAAACAGTCCGGCGGACAGGGTCTCCGGCTCGGCCTGACGGCCATAGGCCGTGGGATTGAGCCCCCCATAGAGGGGCAGCTCTTCTTCAAAGCAGAGCACGGCGTTGGGCGCTTGCCAGTGGCGGCGGATATAGGCGGCGGCGTCCTCCCGGCTGCCGGAGACGATGACCACGTCGGCGGCGGGGGCGTAGTGCTTGTATTTCATGCCCGGCGCGTGCACCACCGTGTCATCGGAGATCTGTGCCACCACGGCCTTGTCAATGTCGAGCTGCCCCAACAGGCCTTGGAGCATCTCCGGTGTGATGCCGCCCGGCCGCAGCAGCCGGGGACGCCGGCCGGTCAGGTCGACGATGGTGGATTCCACGCCCACCCGGCAGGGGCCGCCGTCCACAATGGCGTCGATTTTGCCGTCCATGTCGTGCAGAACGTGCCCGGCGGTGGTGGTGGAGGGCTTGCCGGACAGATTGGCCGAGGGGGCGGCGATGGGGACGCCCGCAAGGCGGATGATCTGCCGGGTGGCGGCCGTCTCCGGGCAGCGCACGGCCACCGTGTCCAGTCCCGCCGTGGTGCGCTTTGGCACCGTGTCCTTCACGGGCAGCACCATGGTCAGAGGCCCCGGCCAGAAATGCTCTGCCAGAAGCCACGCCGTCTGAGGGATGCTGCGGCAGAAGCGGGTCATTTCGTCGGGCTGGGAAATATGCAGAATCAGAGGATTGTCCTGGGGTCTGCCCTTGGCGGCGAAAATCTTCGCCACGGCGGCCTCATCCAGCCCGTTGGCGCCCAGCCCGTAGACCGTCTCCGTGGGCAGCGCCACCAGACCGCCCCGGCGCAGCAGCTCGGCTGCAAGGGACAGATCCTCCGGCTTTTGCGCCGAAAGCAGCTTTGTCGTCATTGTTTCGCTTCCTTTATCTCAGTCTTCCCCGTCGCCGCGCTGGAGCCGTTCGGCCTGTGCCGCCTGGGTCAGCGCGTCGATCATTTCGTCCAGATCCCCGTCCATAAAGCCGTTGATGTTGTGCAAAGACAGGCCGATGCGGTGATCGGTCACCCGATCCTGAGGGAAGTTGTAGGTGCGGATCTTTTCGTTGCGCATGCCGCTGCCGATCTGGCTGCGGCGCTCGCCGGTGAGCTGGGCGTCCCGCTTTTCCTGCTCTATCTGATAGAGCTTGGAGGCCAGCATCTGCATACATTTTTCCCGGTTCTGGAACTGGCTGCGCTCCTCCTGACAGGCCACCACGATGCCCGTGGGCTTGTGGATCAGCCGCACGGCGGAGGAGGTCTTGTTGATGTGCTGGCCGCCGGCGCCGGAGGAGCGGTAGACCTGCATCTCAATGTCCTCCGGGCGGATGTCCACGTCCACCGCCTCCATCTCCGGCAGCACCGCCACGGTGGCGGTGGAGGTGTGGATGCGGCCGCCGGACTCGGTCTCCGGCACCCGCTGCACCCGGTGGACGCCGGATTCAAATTTCATGCGGGAATAGGCGCCTGCGCCGGCGAGAATGAAATCCGCCTCCTTGACGCCTCCCAGCTCCGTCTCATTGTAGTTCAGAAGCTCCAGCGACCAGTGTTTGGCCGCCGCGTACATGGAATACATGCGGAACAGGCTGTGGGCAAACAGGGCGCTTTCCTCGCCGCCCACGCCCCCGCGGATCTCCACGATGACGTTTTTGTCGTCGTTGGGGTCTCTGGGCAAAAGAAGCAGCTTCAACTGCTGCTCCAATTCTTCCTTCTGCGCCTTGGCCTGGGAAAATTCCTCCTGACAGAGGTTTTTCAGCTCCGGCTCCGTGTTGCCCTCCATGAGCTCCAGCGCCTCGTCCATGGTGCGCTGGGCGGCGCTGTAGGCGCGGTAGGCCGTCACCACCGGCTCCAGCTCGCTTTTTTCCTTGAGAAACTTTGCGGCCTGTTTGGGATCGGCGTAGAAGTCCGGCTGTTCCGAGCGGATGCACAGCTCCTCGTACCGTTCCTCAATCAGCTTCAGCTTGTCCAGCATAGGAAACTCCTTCTCGTTTGCGTAGTAGTAGATTATACCATTTTTCCGGAATCATGTAAATGTTTTCCCCGCAATTGCGTGTTTCTTTTCGAAAACCCGCCCCTTGCGCCCAACCGAAAGCCCCGGCGCAAGCACCTCGCGGCTTGTTCCGGGGCTGCTGCCGTCGGGGCGGGCGGGAAGGCTATTGCCGGATCAGCTCCGGGGGGATGAGAGCGGGGTCGAACATGACCTGGGAATGGTTGTCCAGAATCAGCTTCTTTTCCACCACCTCGCCGGTTCGGGCATCTCTGGTCAGGCGGTAGATTTTGGACACCCGGTAGTAGCGTTCCCCTTCCTTGCGGAAGTGGTGATCCTCCTCCGTCAGCTCGTAGGTCAGACCCACGGGGCGCTGGCTGCGAAGCTGGCCGCACAGGCGCTCGTTCTCACACCAGAGCAGAAGCTGAAAGGTCTGATCCGTGTCGTTGCGGAAGCGGTAGTCGATGTAGTTGTAGCACACCGAGGTTCCCGCGCTGAAAGGCACCCGCTTGCCCTCGTCGGGGGCAAGGGCGTCAGAGTGGTGATGAAATTCCGTCACCGTCAGAGGGCTGTGGAGAATGAGCAGATGGATGGTGTTGCCCAGATTGCACAGGCCGCCCCCGGTGCCGGGGATCAGCCTGCCGTGCTCGATGACCCTGCCGTCCAGATAGCCCTTGCGCCGGGAGGTTTTGCCCACCGTCCGCCAGAAAGAGAAGGTCTCCCCCGGACGGATGAGCAGATGGTGGATTTGGGCGCTGGCGAGGCTGATGTTCACGGCCTTGTTTTCCTGCAAAACCGGGTCGATGCCCGGTCCGCGCTTGATCAGTCCGGAGCTTCTTTCGCTGACAAGGTTGGGCAGCACCTCGGCCGACCGGGTTTTGGCAAATTTTTCCCGGGAAAACAGATCCCGCAGATGGCGCAGCAGGATGCCCTTTTTCTGGGAGATGGCGAAAAACAGAGCGTTTCGCTCACAGAACAGCTTGCGCTGCTTTTTCATGACGTATGTTCCCTTCCCTTCGTTACGTCGCAGTATCGCGGCCGGAGGTTCCTTCCCCCGCCGCCGTGGGCGCAGAAAGGATTTCCCCCAGCCGGTGGCGGCAGGGGCTTTTTTCGTATCGGTTCAAAATCCGCTGCTCCAGCCGGCGGCGCTTGCCGGGGTCGGCGTCGGGGTCGTAGCCGATGTAGCGCACCAGAATGTTGGGGATCCGGCAGCGGTTGGCGCCGAAAATGTCCGTAAACACCTGATCGCCGATGACAACCACCTGCTGCCGCTCCAGCCCCAGCCGCGCCAGCGCCTGCCGGTAGCCCTTCTTTCTGGGCTTTTGGGCGTTGTCGATGAAGCCGGCGTCGATGTTTTGAAGAAACCGGCGGATGCGGTCGGGGCCGTTGTTGGAAAGCATCAGGCTGCGAAAGCCCATCTGGTGCAGCCGCGCAAAGAGGGCGTCGATCTCCGGGGTGGAATCCGCCCCGTGGGGAACCAGCGTGTTGTCAATGTCAAAGATCAGACCCCGGAACCCCATGGCATACAGCCGCGCAAAGTCGATGGCAAACACGCTTTGGGCAAATTCCCATGGATAAAACAGTCGAAGCATGGTTTATCCTTCGTTGAGGCAGGCACAGACCCGCTCGATCTGCCGGGCGAAGCCGTCGCCAAAGCGGTTTTCAAAGAAGGCGGTGCCGATGGTGAACGCCCAGGGGGCGGTCTTTTTGATTTCCTCCAGACGGGCGAAGCTGTTGACGCTTCCGGCCAGACAGACGGGCGCGTCCAGCTCCTCCACCAACCGGCGGTTCAGCGCCGCCGCGTCGCCCGTATAGCGATAGCCCAGCAGGTCGATGCCCCAGGCGCCCCGGGAAATGCAGCGTCTGGCCTCGTCCAGCATCTGCTCGGCGGTGCCCTCCAGCACCGACGGGCGGCCGGTGACCTTGCCCACAAAGGGCAGATAGCGCAGACCGTGGCTGCGGCAGAAGTCGTTTACCGCGTCACAGAACATGGTTCCCATGAGAATATCGCAGCCGCACTGTGCCGCGATTTGGGCGCCCGCCAGCCCCTCTTCTTCGGTATAGGCCACGACCTCCAGCACCGTGGTTTTTCCCGCCGCGCGCATCTGGTCATAGAGCTTCTGCATCTGAGGCAGGGGCAGCCCCTCCTCCTTGAAGCCCCAGTATTTTGCCGGGGTATTGCGGCATTGGGCGAAAATCTCCGCCGCATTGGGCACGGTGCGGTCGTTCCGTGTAAGCATGACGATCAGTTCCGGTGTCTGTTTCATGCGTGTATGTATCCTTTCCAGCGGATCCTCCTGCGATCCGATTTTCTGCCCTCATAGTAGCACGTTTTCCCCTGTTTGACAAGCGTAAGACGCAAAATTGAGGGCGTTACCGGGAGAAACCGGCGGGTT
>JAQYBZ010000062.1 GCA_029003235.1 Bacillota bacterium | reverse complement strand
AACAACCCCCCCCCCCCCCCCCCCCCCGCCCCCCCCCCCCGCTGCTGCAATTTCGTTCTTTACAGGTGCAGAACCCGTTCTTTGATCTCCTGCGTTCTGCCCTGATTCCAGAACTGGGTGCCGATATAGCCGCAGGTTCTGCGGGCTACGTTCATTTTGGACTGATCCTGATTGCCGCACTGAGGACACGTCCAGACCAGCTTACCGTCACACTCTTTGATCTCGATTTCTCCGTCGAAGCCGCAGACCTGGCAATAGTCGGACTTGGTGTTCAGCTCGGCGTACATAATATTATCATAGATGAAGCGGATGACCTCCAGCACGGCGTCCAGATTGTTCTGCATATTGGGCACTTCCACATAGCTGATGGCGCCGCCGGTGGAGAGCGCCTGGAACTGGGACTCGAACGCCAGCTTCTGGAAGGCATCGATGTTCTCCGTCACATGGACGTGGTAGCTGTTGGTGATATAGGACTTATCCGTTACGCCGGGAACCACGCCGAAGCGCTTTTGCAGGCACTTGGCAAATTTGTAGGTTGTGGACTCCAGCGGCGTACCGTAGATGCCGAAGGCAATGTCCGTCTCCTGCTTCCACTTTTCGCAGGCGGCGTTCATATACTTCATAATAGACAGGTCAAAGGGAGTGGCTTCGGGGTCGGTATGGGACTTGCCGGTCATGTATTTGACACACTCGTACAGTCCGGCATAGCCAAGAGAAATGGTGGAATAGCCGCCGTAGAGCAGCTTATCGATGGGCTCGCCTTTTTTCAGACGGGCGCAGGCGCCGTACTGCCACAAAATGGGGGCGGCGTCGGACAGCGTGCCCTTGAGCCGGTTGTGGCGGCACATGAGGGCGCGGTAGCAGAGATCCAGACGCTCGTCAAAAGTCTTCCAGAATTTGTCCATATCCCGGCCGGAGGACAGGGCGATGTCCACAAGATTGAGGGTAACCACGCCCTGATTGAAGCGGCCGTAGAATTTGTAGTTGCCGTTTTCGTCCTTCCACGGGGAAAGGGCGCTGCGGCAGCCCATGACCGGGAAGCAGTTGCCCTCTTTCAGCTCCTTCATCTTCTTTTCGGAGATGTAGTCGGGCACCAGCCGCTTGGCCGTGCATTTTGCCGCCAGCTTGGTCAGATAATAATAGGGAGAATCCTCGTGGATGTTGGCCTCTTCCAGCACATAGATGAGCTTGGGGAACGCCGGCGTCACCCAGACGCCCACTTCGTTTTTCACGCCCTGGTAGCGCTGCTTCAGGACTTCCTCAATGATCATGGCCAGATCCTGACGCTCCCGCTCATTTTTGGCTTCGCCCAGATACATGAAGACCGTGATAAACGGCGCCTGACCGTTGGTGGTCAGCAGCGTTACCACCTGATACTGGATGGTCTGAACACCGCGGCTGATCTCGTCGCGCAGCCGGCTCTCCGCCACCTGCTCGATCTTTTCGGGGCTTGCGTGGAATTCCGCCAGCTCCTGCTCCACGGCACGGCGAATCTTCTTCCGGCTGACATCCACAAAGGGCGCCAGATGGGCAAGAGAAATGGACTGACCGCCGTACTGGTTGGAGGCCACCTGCGCCACGATCTGGGTGGCGATGTTGCAGGCGGTGGAAAACGAATGGGGCTTTTCGATAAGAGTGCCGGAAATGACCGTGCCGTTTTGCAGCATATCCTCCAGATTGACCAGATCGCAGTTGTGCATATGCTGGGCATAGTAATCCGCATCATGGAAATGGATGATGCCTGCCTCGTGGGCTTCCACAATATCCGGGGGCAGCAGGATGCGGCGGGTAATGTCCTTGGATACCTCGCCTGCCATATAGTCCCGCTGTACGGAGTTCACCGTGGGGTTCTTATTGGAATTTTCCTGTTTGACTTCCTCATTGTTGCACTCGATGAGGGAGAGAATGCGGTCGTCCGTGGTGTTGGAACGCCGCACCAGCGTGCGGGTATAGCGGTAGGTGATATACTTTTTGGCCACCTCAAAGGCGCCGTGCGCCATGATCTGATCCTCTACCAGATCCTGCACCTCTTCCACAGACAGGCTGCGGTTCATCTGCTGGCAGGAAATCTCCACGCTCTCGGCGATGCGGCGGATCTGCAGCGGCGTCATGCGGGCGGCTTCTTCCACGGTCTCGTTGGCCTTGGTAATGGCAGTGATAATCTTTTGAATATCGTATTCCACTTCTGCGCCATTGCGCTTAATAATCTTCATTCTGTAAGAACCTCCTGCTTTGATTCCATGCCTATTATACAATATCTTGTGTTTTTTGCAACAACAAAATACTATATTTTCCGCAACTTTCTTTTTTCTACAATTTATACAAAATTTGCTGCGGCGCCCCGGCCGGTTTTTGTGGATTCCGGTTTTTCCATTTTCGGCTTGCAAGCGCCTCCCGGCTGTGGTATAGTGATAGCAATCCAAAAAAGAAGAGGGGATCTCCATGAAATTGTCCGAAAAAGTCCAAAGCTGCGGCCTGTCTCCCATGCGCAAATTCCATCCCTTTGCCGTGGACGCCGAAAGCTGCGGCAAAAAGATCTACCGCCTGAACATCGGCCAGCCGGACATTGAAACGCCGCCGGAATTTTTCAAGGCAGTTCAGGAGTATACCCAGAAGGTGCTGGCCTACGCCCCCTCGGCAGGTATCCCCTCTCTGATTGAAGCCATACAGGCCTACTACCACCGGCTGGGCGTCAACTATTCGGCAGACGATATTCTCATTACCGCAGGCGGCAGCGAAGCGCTGCTGATCACCATGCTGTGTATTCTGGACGAGGGCAGCGAGGTCATCGTGCCGGAGCCATTCTATCCCAACTACGCCACCTTCATTAAGGCAGCCGGCGGCAGGATCACGCCCCTGCACACGTCACCGGAGGAGAATTACAACTACGCCAACAAAGAGCGGCTGGAAGCGCTGATCAACGAAAACACCCGTGCCATCCTCATTACCAATCCCAACAACCCCACGGGCAATTCCCTGTCGGAAAAGGAGCTGCGGCTGATCACCAAGGTTGCCCGGGATCACGGCCTGTACCTCATCTGTGACGAGGTCTACCGGGAGTTTGTCTACGACAGTGACAAGATCTTCTGCGCCGGAAAATACCGGGACATTGACAACAATATTATCATTATCGACTCTGTTTCCAAGCGCTTTTCCTCCTGCGGCGCCCGTATCGGCATGATGATCTCCCGCAATCACGAGCTCATGGCACAGGCCATGAAGTTCTGTCAGGGCAGACTCTGCACCGCCACGCTGGATCAGGTGGGCGCCGCCGCCCTGTACTCCGTGGGTCCGGAATACTTCAAGGCGGTAAAGGACGAATACCGCCGCCGCCGGGACGTATGCTACAACAAACTGAGCAAGATCCCAGGCGTGGTCTGCGCCGAGCCCATGGGAGCGTTTTATATGATGGCAAAGCTGCCCATTGACAACGCCGAGCTGTTCCAGACCTGGCTGCTGACGGACTTTGAGGACAAGGGCGAGACCGTCATGTTCTCTCCCGGCGAGGGCTTTTACGCCACCGAGGGCAAGGGCATCAACGAGGTGCGCATTGCCTATGTGCTCAACGAGCAGGATCTCTCCCGCGCCATGGATCTGCTGGCGCTGGCCATTGAGCAGTACAATAACCGGTAATACCGAAAAAACGGCGCCGACAGGAAGAATGTTTCCTGTCAGCGCCGTTCCGGTCTGTTATGGGGCGATGGCTTTCCGCAGGGCGCTACCGGGTCTTGGCCAGTGTTGCGCCGTTGAGCCACGCCAGAAGCTGTTTGGGCGTGGAGGGCAAGTCCGTGGTCATAAACTGGGTGCGCCCCGGCACCATGCGGGTCGCGTCGTCGCTCTGTGCCCAGACCACCCGCTGCAAAATTTTTTCGTCGCACTGGGCAGGGTCTCCCTCGGGAAGCTGCCGGTGCTGGATCAGAATGGTCACATGGAAGTTGTCCGACGTCCAGCGCCCGAAGTTGGTGGTAGGGCTTTTCCAAAGCCAGCGTTGGCGCGTGCCTCCGTCCAGGCTCCCGGCAGGCTTCAGGTAGCCGTTGGCCACGTCCTGAGTGCAGCGCATGAGCCAGATCACATGGTATCCGGCTTTCTGGAAAAAGCTGCACACGTCGAAAAAGCTTGCCTCCATCAAAAGCCCGTCCTGAAGCATCATGACAAACTGGTTGACCTGCACAAAGGCCACCATGGTCTCGTTTCCCACTGTAATGGGCACGTCCCGGCACTCCGGCGGAACCAGCGACTGCCAGCGCCGCTTCCAGGTCTCCGGATCGCACTGGGTGAAAGATTTTTTCTGAAAAAGCCGAAACGCCATGATTGCCTCCTGTTCTGTCTGTGCTGCATTTTGCATATTTTTCTTCATTATACATGACAGGTCTGGCTGCCGCAAGGGTTTTTGCTATTTTTGTTGACAATTCGTCCCCGGCGCGTCATAATAACCGGGAGGTGAATTTTATGGCAAGCAAAGTCCTCTCCCGGCATCGCCTGCAGTCCATGGCGCAGTGTGCCATCTTTGCGGCAATTTTGTGTATTCTCTCCCCTATCTCCGTGCCCATCGGCCCGGTACCCATTTCTCTCGGCGCGTTCGCGGTAATGCTCACCGGTGTTGTGCTGGGATGGAAAAAAGGCGCTGTCTCCGTGCTGGTCTATCTGGTGCTGGGGCTGTGCGGCCTGCCGGTCTTCGCAGGCTGGGTATCCGGCATGACGGCGCTTCCCGGCCCCACAGGCGGCTATCTCTGGTCGTTCTTGCCCATGGCGGCCATCATTGGCTATCTGTCCAATAAGCACTGGGAAAACCAGTTTTACGCCATTGTTTTTGCCGCACTGGCCTGCATCCCCGGAATCATCGTGTGCTATTTTCTCGGCACGCTTCAGTTTGTTCTGCTGACCGGTTCCACCTGGCAGGCGGCTCTGCCTGTCTGCGTTACCCCGTTTATTCCCTTTGACTGCGCCAAGGCCGTCTGCGCCGCCGCCATCGGCGTTCCCGTGCGCACCTTGCTGCAAAAGGCCGGTTATCTGCGGTGAGCCGCAAACCATAGGCAATCCGTCTTGACAGAAAAAGCCGCTCCGTGCACCCTGCACAGAGCGGCTTTTGGTCTGTCTAAAGACGGCCAAACGGTGTGTAAATTGGATTAAACCCCCAAAAAGCACACCACGAAGAATTCCCCGATAAACCGGAAGCTATTCCTTTACGGACATGAGCTCTATATAGTATGATTCGATGATTCGAACGAAATGCTGTCGGTGTTGTTATTCACTATTGCATTATTTTTTCAAAAAAAATATATTTGTTGTTACCTAATACACTCTGTAGTCGTCTATATTTGTGAAAGGCCTTTTAACAGCAAAGGAGTAGAAGCAATGGATGATGGTAAAATCTTGGATTTATATATCCAGAGAAACGAGATGGCTTTGTCGGAAACCTCAAAAAAGTACCATACATATTGCGCCAGCATTTCAAAACGAATATTACATAACTCTGAAGATGAAGAAGAGTGTGTAAACGACACATGGCTAAATGCGTGGAATGCAATTCCACCGGCACATCCAAGTTGTTTCCGCACGTATTTGGGCGCAATTACAAGAAATCTATCCTTGACAAAATTGCGCCTTTATCACAAGCAGCGGAAAACAGAAAGCGCAGGGATTATCGAAGAAATGCAAGAGTGCCTAACACCCAATACCAATCTTCAGCTTGTTGATGGCATTGTCATTACAGATGTGTTGAACAAATTTTTAGACTCGCTTACGTCATCACAGAGAATTTTGTTTGTACAAAGATACTGGTATTGCTGCCCCGTTAAGGATTTGGCTTCGCGTAATCATATCAGTGAAGGCAACGTCAAAATGCAGCTTTTACGTTTGAGGGAGCGTCTAAAATTGTGTTTGGAAAAGGAAGGAATTGCAGTATGAATAGTCCATATTTAATTGAACACTTCGGGCAAATTGATGAAAGGTATATTTTGGAGGCGGAGCCTCCGGAAAAAGTAGAATCCAGAGCGAAACGCTGGTCAATGATTGCAGCATTGGCAGCATGTATCGCACTCGCAGTGATAGTTACCACCGTATTCAAAGGACAGCTCGCTTTGCCATCCAATCCGGATGTTCCGATTGAAACGAATGGGGTTGGGTGCGAAGTGGTGGAGAAACTTCCAACACTCACAGGCGATGAGGATTATCTGCTTGAAGCGCTTGACAAATATCCAGAGTATTACATTGATGGCGTTTACCTTGGTGAGACTATGACCGATGTCATTGCTGACTTCGGTGAACCGGATAATATTGTCGGGGGCCTTGATCACGAAGGCTTACTATGCAACTATGATGATTTCTCCGTATATTGTGTTCCCACAACAATAGGATGGCAAATCAATATGATTGTCTCTTCTCCCTACACTTCGGAGATCCCCTTCGGTTGGCAGTTGGAAACTACAACATGGCAGGATATTCTGTCTCAAATTTCTGACGATGAGAATATTTCGTATTCGGAAAGACTTCGCGGAAATCCGACACAGGCACTAATTCGGTTAAACCAAGGAAGCATTCAATTGGGACTAAATCTTGTACAGGAGGTGGAAAAACCCAGTAATATGGCAACTCGCGTACTTGAGGAAATTTGGTT
>JAQYBZ010000061.1 GCA_029003235.1 Bacillota bacterium | reverse complement strand
ACGAACTGACCGTCAGCGCGCTTTACGCCCAGCCGCTTGGACTCGGAATCACGGCCGTTCTTGGTGGAGCCGCCGCCCTTCTTGTGCGCAAAGAACTGGAAACCAATTTTCAACATAAGTTACACCTCCATAACTTCGATATAGTCGGGGTACTGATCCCGCAGGGAACTCATGGTGAGCATCATGCCTGTCAAAACGGCCTGCACGGCCTGCTCTGAGGCACAGGCTGCGGGAAGCTTCAGGCTGACACTGGCATCGTCGGGCGATACTCTGGTTTTGGCCTGAATGCCGAGCACATCGTTGATGGTGCACTCGACGAGCGTGACAGCGGTGGAAACGGCGGCGCAGACAATGTCCGAGCCTTCTTCGCCGTAGCCGCTGTGACCGGAGCAGCAGAACCCGGTGATCCTGCCGTCCTGAATGGAAAACGAAACTCTGGTCATAGATTAAGCGTTGATCTTTTCAATCTTCACCTTGGTGTAAGGCTGTCTGTGGCCGCGGATGGACTTGCTGTCCTTCTTGGGACGATACTTGAAGACGATGACCTTCTTGGCCTTGCCGTTCTTCAGCACCTTGGCCTCGACGCTTGCGCCCTTGACGACGGGCGTACCGAACTTGGAATTTTCACCGTCCACAATGGCCAGCACCTGATCGAACGTAACGGTATCTTCTGCCTCAACGTTCAGCTTTTCGATGAAGAGCTCGTCGCCCTCGCTGACGTTGTACTGTTTACCGCCGGTAACGATAACTGCCTGCATGGTTGTGTTGCACCTACCTTTGTTGTAGTCTCGCTCTGAAGGCGGGAGGAAAGCCTCCGCTTGAGCCTCTTCGACGCGGCCTGTATATCATAGCACCGGCGATTGCAAATGTCAAACATTTTTTCTGCAAAAATCCAACGGTTTTTGATTTTTCTCAGGTATTTTTCAAGATTGCGTCAAAATCGCCGGCCTGTGCATTGACCGGCAGACGCAAATTTGATATAGTAATGTAAGCTGACCGCCCTGGGGCGGAGAAAAACCTGCACCGGCACGGAGCGTCTGCGCTTTGTGCCAAATCCATAGAAATGCAAAGCGGAGATGAGTTTCATGAAACGCCTGAGCGCGATCTTGCTGGCGCTGGCGCTGCTGCTGACAGGCTGCGCCGGAGACGGAGCCTATACGGATACCACCCTTTATGCCATGGACACCGCCATGAATCTGCGCCTGTATGACGACGCGGACGGCGCGGCGGCGGCCTGGCTGCAGCAGTATCTGACCCAACTGGACGACACCCTCAGCGTCACGAAAAAGGACAGCGCCGTGTGGGCGCTGAACAACACGGGCAGGACGGAGGACGCACTGGTGTGCGAGCTGCTGCAGCAGGCCCTGCTTTTGACGGAGCGCACCGGCGGTGCGCTGGATGTGACGGTCTATCCCGCCGTGCAGCTCTGGGGCTTTACCGGCCAGGTCTATCAGGTTCCCGCCCCAGAGCAGACCCAGGCCGTGCTGGAGCGTATCGGCAGCAGCCACGTCCATCTGTCCGACGGCGAGGCCACGCTGGATCGGGACTGTCAGGTGGATTTCGGCGCACTGGCCAAGGGCTATGCCGCCGATCAATGCCGCGCCTATCTGGAAGAAAAAGGCGTGTGCGGCGTTCTTTCTCTGGGAGGCAACGTCCAGACCGTGGGGGAGAAGCCGCCCTTTCATCAGAGCTGGACGGTGGGCATCCAGAACCCGGACGACCCGCAGACCTATCTGGCCACCCTGCAGGTGAAGGGCAGCAAGGCCATTGTGACCTCCGGCGACTATCAGCGCTATTTTGAGTCCGACGGCGTGCGCTACTGCCATATTTTCGACCCTGCCACGGCAGAACCTGTGCAGTCCGATCTGCGTTCGGTGACGGTGATCGCCGACAGCGGCCTTCTGGCCGACGGCCTGTCCACCGCCCTGTTTGTCATGGGGCTGGACGGGGCGGCAACATTCTGGCAGGGCTCCGATGACTTTGAGGCCGTACTGGTGGCCGACGACGGAACCATCTATGTGACCCAGGGACTGCAGGACGCCGTGAGCGACTGCACTTTTACGGTGATTCCGCGATGAAGACGAAGACCTGGCTGCTGATTCTGGGCGGGGTGCTGGCGGTGTGCGCCGTGCTCACGGCGCTGCTGCTGCCGGACAGAGGCGGCGGCACGGCGCAGGTGTACTCCGACGGCAAGCTGGTGTGTACGCTGGATCTGTCCCAGGACACGGAGCGCACGGTGCGCTGCGAAGGGGGCTATAATACCCTGCGGGTACACGATGGCAAGATCAGCGTGACAGATGCAAGCTGCCCCGACCACACCTGCATGAAAGCCGGCGCCAAAAGCGGCGGTACGCCCATCATCTGCCTGCCCAACCGGCTGGAGATCCGCTTTTGTGACAGCAGCGTGGACGCGGTGGCCGGGGGCTGAAGATCGGAAAAAACGGGGAGAAAAGGAATCCTGTAAAAAAAGTCTGAATTTTTTCAAACCTGACAGAAAAACAGTTGATTTCTGGAACATTTTGTTATAATATATGCCAAGCGGTAATTCCCCACACCGTTGCCGCCAGGGAAGTGCGCCATGCTCCATATCGTTCTGGTCGAGCCGGAGATCCCCCAGAATACCGGCAATATCGCAAGAACCTGCGCCGCCACGGGCAGCGTTCTGCACCTGATCCGTCCGCTGGGCTTTGATATTTCCGAGCGCGCCGTGCGGCGAGCCGGGCTGGACTACTGGGATCTGGTGGATGTGCGGGAATATGAAAATCTGGACGACTTTTTTGCCCGCAACCGGGTGGAGCAGATGTGGCTGTTTTCCACCAAGGCACCCCGGTGCTATACGGACGTGTCCTATGAGGACGGCTGCTACCTGATCTTTGGCAAGGAGACCAAAGGTCTGCCGGAGCCGTTTTTGCAGGCGCACAGCCAGTGCTGCGTCAAGCTGCCCATGCGGGAGCAGGCGCGCTCTCTCAATCTGTCCAATTCCGTGGCAGTGGGCTGCTTTGAAGCCCTGCGCCAGTTGGGGTTCCCCCATCTGAAGCAGTACGGAAAAATGAAACCGTAGGTTCCCGCCAGAGGCGGATACATTATAATATACAGGCAATGCCTGATGCAAAACGGAGGTATATTCTATGAATTACAACAAGAAATCCGTAGAGGACATCGACGTCAAGGGCAAGCGCGTGCTTTGCCGCTGCGACTTTAACGTGCCCACCAAGGAGGGCAAGATCACCAGCGACAAGCGCATTGTTGCCGCGCTGCCCACCATCCGGTATCTGATGGAGCATGGCGCACGGGTCATCCTCTGCTCCCATATGGGCAAGCCCAAGGGCGAATGGAAGAGCGAGCTTTCCCTGAAGATCGTGGCAGACCGCCTCAGTGAGCTGCTGGGCAAGCCGGTCATTATGGCTGCCGACGTGGTGGGCGAGGACGCCAAGGCCAAAGCCGCCGCCCTCAAGGACGGCGAGGTCATGCTGCTGGAGAACGTCCGCTTTGAAAAGGGCGAGACCAAGAACGACCCCGAGCTGTCCAAAAAGCTGGCGGAGTTGGCGGACGTGTTCGTTAACGACGCCTTCGGCACCGCCCACAGAGCCCATTCCTCCACCGCCGGCGTGGCCGATTACCTGCCTGCCGTCTGCGGTTACCTGATCGCCAAGGAAGTGGGCATCATGGGCAAGGCGCTGGCCGATCCCGAGCGTCCCTTTGTGGCCATTCTGGGCGGCGCTAAGGTTTCCGACAAGCTCAATGTGATCAACAACCTGCTGGAAAAGGTGGATACCCTCATTATCGGCGGCGGCATGGCCTATACCTTCCTGGCCGCCAAGGGGTATTCCGTGGGCAAGTCCCTGCTGGACACGGAAAAGATCGACTACTGCAAGGATATGATGCGCAAGGCCGAGGAAAAGGGCGTCAAGCTGCTGCTGCCTGTGGATACCGTTGTGGCGGCGGAGTTCCCCAACCCCATTGACGGCCCCATCGAGGTCAGAACCGTGGCGGCTGACGCCATTGGCGACGACGTGGAAGGTCTGGACATCGGCGAAAAGACCCGTCAGCTCTTTGGCGACGCCGTCAAGAATGCCAAGACCGTGGTATGGAACGGCCCCATGGGCGTATTTGAGAATCCCACCCTGGCTGCCGGCACCATTGCCGTGGCACAGGCGCTGGCGGATTCCGACGCCGTGACCATCGTGGGCGGCGGCGACTCTGCGGCAGCCTGCGAGCAGTTGGGCTTTGCCGACAAGATCACCCACATTTCCACCGGCGGCGGCGCTTCGCTGGAATTCCTGGAGGGGCTGGAGCTGCCCGGCATCGCCTGCCTGCAGGACAAATAAGGAGGAGCATGAGATGAACAGAAAATATCGCAAGACCCTTATCGCGGGCAACTGGAAGATGAATAAGACCCCCTCAGAGACCAAGGACTTTATGGTTAACTTCAAGGCCATCATGCCCAAGGGTCGCTGGTGCGACATCGCCCTGTGCGTACCTGCCGTGGACATTCCCGCCGCTGTGCGCGCCATGCGGGAGACCCGCGTGGGCATCGGCGCGGAGAACTGCAACGCCAATCCCTCCGGCGCCTATACCGGCGAGATTGCGGCCAATATGCTGGTGGACGCGGGATGCAAATATGTGATTCTGGGTCACAGCGAGCGCCGCGCCATGGGCGAGACCGACAAAGAGGTCAACGCCAAGGTGCTGGCGGCCATAGAGGCCGGGCTGATCCCCATTGTCTGCTGCGGCGAAAGTCTGGAGCAGCGGGAGAGCGGCGTCACCGACGAGTGGATCACCATGCAGATCAAGCTGGCGCTTCAGGGAGTGCCCGAGGAGAAGATCCGCAGGCTGGTCATCGCCTATGAGCCCATCTGGGCCATCGGCACCGGCAGAACCGCCACGCCGGAGCAGGCGGAGGCTGTCTGCGAACATATCCGCACGGTGGTGCGCAAGCTGTACGGCTCCAAGAATGCCCGTGCCACCACCATCCTTTACGGCGGCAGCATGAACGACAAAAACGCCTACGAGCTGCTGGCACAGCCGGATATTGACGGCGGCCTCATCGGCGGCGCGTCTCTGGTACCGGAGAAATTCGTGAAGATCATCGAAGCGGCAAACCAGCCCACGGCTTAATTTGTACAAATTGCACAAACAGCGCCCGGATTTTTCTGGGCGCTGTTTTCATTTTTTCCCCTGAATTTAACAGACTCTTAAAAAATCCATGTTATAATAATGTCTACTGAATAAACCGCTTTGCGGTGTATTCCTGCGGCTGTTGCCGCAGAATTTCATCAAAAGGACAACTTTTTCCCTTTTGATGAAATTCAGACATTGTTACAATGCGTATTTCCGCTGGAACGCTGGAGCGTTCCAGCGGAAGGTGCAAGGATTTCGGGCGGTTTTACCCGAAATCCTTGCACTTGAACAAAGCCATTTGGCCTTGAAAGCTATGGCTTTCAAGGCTTGCGGCTTTGTTCAGTACGCATTATAATAAAAACAGAAAGACAGAAAATCATGACCGGAAAGGAGCAGATACTTGAACATCCTCTTTTTTCTGACGCCCAAGGCCAACTGCGCCCACCTGCACGATGACGAATCCATCCGCGAAGCGCTGGAGCGCATGGAGATCGCCGGGTATTCCGCCCTGCCCATCATCCGAAAAAAGGACGGCAGCTACTGCGGCACTCTGACGGAGGGCGACCTGCTGTGGGCGATTAAGAACCTGTGTCACATGGACATGAAGCAGGCGGAAGCCCACAGCATTATGGAGATCAGCCACCACAAGGACAACGTGCCCGTGTCCGTCACCACGGATATGCGCTCTTTGTTTTCTCAGGCGCTGGAACAGAACTTTGTGCCGGTGGTGGATGACCGCAATACCTTTATCGGCATTGTCACCCGAAAGTCCATCATGCAGTATTATCTGGACACCGTGGTACATCAGCCCCAGAGCGTGTGAATCTGCCATCGCAGTGCGCCGGGCGGAGAGCCTCTCTCCGCCCGCTTTTTCGCGTTGAAAAACGGGGGAGCCCATGGTATAATGCAGACAAACAGGAGGTTCCTCCGCCGCAGCGGAGGAAGTGGCTTTTGCGTGTTTTTTGCACAACTGGAAAAGAGGTCGGAGCATGAAAAAATTCTTGAAGATACTGGGACTGGTACTTTGCGTCGTGTTGCTGGCGGTCATCGGCTTGTTTCTCTGGCTGACGGTGACGGAATACCGCCCGCAGGCCGAGGAAACGGTGGCCGTGGAGGGCGCCGGGCAGCCCACGGCCTTTTCCGGCGACACGGTGCGGGTTTTGTCCTGGAACCTGGGCTACTGCGCGCTGGGGGAGGAAAGCGATTTCTTCATGGACGGCGGCAGCAGCGTGCGCCCCGACAGCCGGTCGGTCATTGAAAAGAACCTGTCTGGCATCCAGTCCATTCTGGATACGGTGGACGCCGACTTCTATTTTCTGCAGGAGGTGGACACAGACTCCAAGCGCTGCTACGGCATAGACGAAAAGACCGCCCTGCTGGAACACAGCGGCTGTGCCGGCGCCTACGCTCTCAATTATTCCTGCAGCTATGTGCCCTATCCGCTGCCCACCATCGGCAAGGTACATTCCGGTCTGCTGACCCTGAGCAAAACCCGGATTTCCCAGGCGCAGCGCATCAGTCTGCCCTGTCCCTTCTCCTGGCCGGTGTCCATGGCCAACCTCAAGCGGTGCCTGCTGGTGAGCCGGGTGCCGCTGGAAGGTACGGAGCAGGAGCTGGTGCTGGTCAACCTCCATCTGGAGGCCTACGACGACGGCGCGGGCAAGGCGGCGCAGACGGCGCAGCTTCTGGATTTTTTGCAGGCGGAATACGAAAAGGGCAACTATGTCATTGCCGGCGGCGACTTTAACCAGTTTTTCCCGGACACCCAGTCCGCCTATCCCAACACCCATGCGGAGCTGTGGCAGCCCAACGCGCTGGAGAGCGAGAGCCTGCAGCCCGGCTGGCAGTACGCCTATGACGACCGGACGCCCACCTGCCGGCTGCTCAATCAGCCCTATGACCCGGAGGATACGGAAAACACCCAGTATTATGTGATCGACGGCTATATCCTCTCGCCCAACGTGGAGCTGGAGCAGGTCAAGACCATTGACGGCTGCTTCGCCTACAGCGATCACAACCCGGTATATTTGCAGCTTCGTCTGGTGAAAGGAGAAACGGCCTCATGAAGAAACCGTGGACGATTCTGCTGACGCTGGCGCTGCTGGCCTGCCTGTGCGGCTGCCAACTGCGCAACCGTATGCCCTCTGAGCTGGCCATCCCCACGGGGGACGACGCGCCAAAGGTTACCACTGCCCCGGAGACGAGCCAGCCTGCCGCCACCGCGGCCAAGCCCCAAAAGCAGACGGGCAAGGCGGCGGTAAAGGAAATCTTCACCCGGCAGGGGAGCTATACGGACAAAAACGGGCGGGTCTGGCAGTACGACTACCACATTCCCTATGTGGATCTGGATGGGGCAGGCGCGCAGCGCTGCAACCGGGAGATCGAGACCAAATTTCAGGCGGCGGTCAACGCGGCTATGCTGACCATGGAGGAGCTGGAGCCGCTTTCGACAGTGCGCATTACCTATGAGACCTATCAGAACGGCAGCGTGCTCACGCTGGTTGTGACCAGAGTCAACGGACAGGATCAGAATCTGTATGGCATCTACAATCTGGATGCCGATACGGGCGACGACGTGGATTTCAGCCAGATCCTGACCCAAAAGGAACTGAGCGAGTCGGAATTTCTGGACAAAACGCGCACGGCACTGGGTTTCCTCTTTGAATCTTTGTATGCCGACCAGAAACAGAGCGAAGCGCTGGCCTACGAGACCCAGTACCAGCGCACAGTGTCCGGGGACAACTACGGCACGGATATGCCCATGTATCTGGACGAGGAGGCCCGTCTGCATGTGATCGCTACGGTGTATTCCGTGGGCGGCAGCGGCTCTGAGACCTATGACCTTGTGATAGACTGAGCAAAAAAGCCGCGG
>JAQYBZ010000060.1 GCA_029003235.1 Bacillota bacterium | reverse complement strand
AATATGTGTCCGTAGTGCCCGCTTCAAAATCCGTACACATTTGCAGCCATGTGGATAGAGAGCAGTATTCGTTGCTGCCGTCTGTATCAAACGCTTCCGTCAGACAGGCCTCCAGCGTATTGTGGGTCGTGGTAAAGCGCGTTGAGAGCTGCCCAACGGCCTCAGATTTCTTCCACTGGACATAGCGGTAAGACCCGTCAGACTGAAGCAGCGCGGCACTGCATCGCAGCCACTTCCTGCCATCGAGAGAATAAACCGTACTGAACAGCCAGCTTCCGTCCTTGCGCTTGAGGGTACTGCCGCTGTTCCACTGGATCTCAAAATTCTCCGGCAATTTCTCCAGTGCGCTTGTGCCCGCGATCAGGGTGGGCATCTGCGCCTCTCGGGAAGAGAGGTAATCCGGGCTGTAGCAGTCTGTCGTATGCGTCAGAGACAGCTTGAGCGCGCCGTCTTCCCCTGCACTGTTCCATATAATCAGGCCAATGCTGTCCACACCGGCACGAACCACCAGCCTGCGGCTGGAACTGTCCACCTGCTCAAAAAAACCGTAGGGGGAGAGCTGCTCCTTCAGAGAGGTAAGAAGCGTCTGCGCAGTCAGCTCGGCATCGGAGATCACCCATTTGTCCGCCGTGGCTGTGCCCGAGGTGTATTCAATCCTGCTACCGCCGCAGAGCTGTACTGCCGAGGGTCCTCCCACGGCAGACAGGCAGGCGGCCACTGCGGCCTCCATCTCCTGCTGGGATACCTGTTGAGGCGCAGACTGCACAGGCGTTTCGGCCTTTCCACAGCCCAGCAGGCCGGTAAGCAGTACGGTGATCCATAAAAAAATGGCAATTTTCTTTTTCACAGTCGTTTCTCCAATGGTCTGTTCGTTATTGGCTTACTCCGGGCAGAGGGTAACGCAGACAATCTCCGGCCGGTTAAAAATCCGCGGGATGCCATCGTGGCTGGCAAACCCGGAGGTAATGAACATATGAGTATCGTCAAAGGTAAAAAGCCCTTTGTCATACTTGGGCAGCCAGCCCTGATCCGGCGCGTACAGGCCGCCCAGCAGGGGCAGGCGCACAACGCCGCCATGGGTATGGCCGCAGAGGATCACATCCGCGTCCCAGTTGTCATAGGCGTGATTGAAGAAAAAGCTGTCCGGCCTGTGACAGAGCAGAATCTTTACGGCGGAGGTGTCCTGAAAGTCCGTCAAAAAGCCATAGGTGCCGCTCCGGAGCCACTGCTCCTGCGTCTGTCCATGGCAGAACGCATAGCGGTACAGGCCGCCCACGCGCAGTGTCTCGCCGTTGATGGTTATGTCCTCATAGGTCTCATCCAGAAAGACGGCGCCGGTCTGGCGGATACGGTCAAGCAGACCGGCATCCAACTCCCGCTCCACATTGCCGAAAGACACATACACGGGAGCAATCCGGGTCAGCTCCGTCAAAAGATGGCAATAAGAGCCGATTTCTTCCTCGCTTGCATTTTTCGGCACCATATCCCCCACCGTGGCAATGAGATCCGGCTGCGCCTGGCTTACTTTATCCAGAAGCCGCCGGTTGTCTTCCCCGTACTCCAGCCCGTGCAGATCAGACAGATACACCAGCCGCACCTGTCTTTCAAGCTGCGGAAGCGTCACGGTATATCGGGTGGTTTTCAGCCAGAAGCGCCCGGCCAAAATGGTCATCGCCAGCAGCAGAACCCCTGCTCCCAGCACGCCCAGAAGCCAGCACCACAGTTTACGTTTTTTCATAGCAAAGTCGTTTCAAGTATCCCCTTTTCAAAGGGTTCAGACCTTCTGCCCGGAATGGCGTTTGCTTTTTATCATCCGCCCCAAATAGGCAAATATTTTCTTGAACTGTTTGGGGAAAACCAGCAGATTTCCCAGGAAAAAGGCGAGGCAGACCGAAATGGTATAGAGCACTGCCTGCAAGATCAGGCTGAAATAGTGATCCGCCTGTATCGGAATATAGCTTTCCAGCCAGCAGACCAGAACAAAGATGCATATATTTACCAACCATCTGGAATATGTCTGCCACGGGTCGCGTCCGAGGATCCGCGCATTGGTATAGATAATCACATCGTTGGCACGGTACAGCAGCGCTGCCAGCGTCCCGAACAGAACACCGTAGATGCCGAACAGACATACGCCTGCAATGGATACCGTCAGATTGATCGCTGCCTCCAGCACAGCACGCCATTGGGTTTTCTTAAAGTGCCCGGCGTATGTGATCGTGCAGCTTGCCATCTTCCGCCCGGAGACAAAGAGCTTAATGGCAACAAACAGCACCGGCAGCCATTTGTCCAGATAATTAATATCCGTTACGCCCGCTGTGTAGAGCTTCATAAACGGCAGCAGGAGCAGATAGGTTATACAATACAGCGCGCAGGATCCAGCCATATAGGCTGTCTCATACAGATCGTAGACCCGCACATATCTTTTAAGATCCGTGTTGTAAATCTGACCCAGGCGGAAGCTGAAGCCGTTATGTATATTGGAGATCAGGGTCTCCACGGTCTCCACGACCATATTATAGACCACATAGACGCTGACGACCTTCAGATCTGCCAATAAGGTGAGGATAATCACATCCGTGTGGGTAAAAATCATCTGGGCGATCTCGTGCACCAGCACGGATTTTTTCTGAGAAATCGCCTCCATATCCGGCTTGACTTTTAAATCCAGCCAGGGATAGCGATGCTTGGCATACCAAGTAATGTAAGCGGCAAGCCCCAGAGTCAGCACCATATGTCCAAGCTGGATAAAAACGATGTTCAGACCCAGCAGGATCATGACAACCTTTGTCAGACTGGTTCCAAGCTGCACCAACGTATAGACGTTGGTATATACATACTGCCGTCCATCCGCCCGAAGGAGAATCCTGTATTTTGCATGGGCGAAATAGCCGATGGAGGCGCTGCCTCCCACAATCAGAATGACCAGAACCTGCTGCCACACGGGGATGGAGGATTCAACCACCAGCGGGTATATTACGGCAAGGCCAACCACACAGGCCAGGTAGCAGTAACCCGTCTTACGGTAGAATCTGGCCGTCGCGGCAAGCACACCGTTGATTCTGTCGTGGTCTTCCTCTGCCACCGGACGGTAGAGCGCCTGCAGGGACGCCGTGCCGACGCCGGCCTCCAGCAGAACGATATAGGCAAAGATTTGATTAATGGAGGACAAAAACCCGTTGACCTCCGAGCCAAAGCTGGTGATAAACAGACGAGGCAGCAGGACGCCCACCATAACGATCAAAAGCTGGGAGCCAACACCGATAAAAATGTTATATACGCTTTTCTTGGAATTTGTGCTCATGTGTACTCCTTGTTGCAATGAATCCGGGGCGGATCACGGCGCAGGCCGCCCAGACAGGCCAAAGGGTCATAATGCCGTCACAGTTAGAAACGTGCTGGTAAACAATCTAGCCATGGAAGCGTCGTTCCGGCATACCGTCTCAACGACGAAGCATTCTCTTTAGACGCCGCTACTCACAGCACTGTTCATATGCGCATCCAGCCACGCCTGCGCTTTGGAAAACTTGAGTTTGTTCAGCAGCTTGCGCAAAAGCTGCCATGTGACCTTGTCCGCCAAGGTACATATCAGGAGAATACCCAAACTCAGTCCCAAAAGCATGGGTATATAGCACCAGCCAGCGGCAAAAGACGTATAAATACGCGGCATCACTGTCCACAGTTGTTTTCTGAGAAACGGATTTTCATGTATCAGATAAACGCTGAATGTGGAGGACGCGAAAAAGCCGGTAAGGCACCGCAGTGCCGGAGACGCTTTGTCCGGCTGCCGTAAAAACAGCAGGAACACACAAACAGACAGCGCCGTGACCGGAACGGAGTCAAAATTGGAAGCGATCCAGGTTCCCTTGCCGTCAAGGCCGACCATCAGGGAGACTTTTTGTATGGCAAAATAGCCGAGAACCAATACTCCGGCCGAGATTAGCGCACCGACAGCATAAACACGGCCGGGTCTTTTCGGTGCATGCAGACGGATATACCCAGCGATCACAAACAGGGTCAAAAACCACAGGATAGAGTTGCCGCCTGCCGGATTCAGCGTCTCAGCAAAGGGCAGCACCGTCTTCCAAAGGACAAAGACTGCAAGCAGAATCCCCAGCAGCACCTGATAAGCGCTCTTTGAGAGGGCTTTTAATCCCCTGCTCACAAACGGCGCCAACAGGCACAGGCCGAAATAGGTCGTTGCAAACCAATACTGATTTCCGCTTAGGGGCAATACGGCTTTCAAAGCGGCTGTCATCGACAGTTTCTCCCAGCCTGCCCCTACGCAGACCAGATAGCAGGCGACGGAGAAAAAAGCAACTTGCGCCCACAGAAGAAACAGGCGGCTGAGCTTCAACCCGGAATTGATCATATAGTAACTGCCAATGAGTACATAAATATTGGTGGCAGCCTGCACCAGCACCCGAATTGTCTCCGCGGCTGGTTTGTTGGCTCCCAAGGCGAGTTCCGCACCGTTGCCGTGTCCCATGAAATGGCCGAGAATAATCATCAGCATAGCAATAATGCGCAGAACCTCCACAGGGTTATGGCGTTTTGTTCTTGCCTGATCCATTTCTGCCAATCCTCTTGCCAAGCTTACAGATTCTCTTTATACCACTCAATGGCGGCCTGAATACCGCGCTCAAAGCTCCAGTCCGGGCTGTAGCCCAAAAGGCGTCTGGCCTTGGAAATATCCGCGTTGGAATGTTTGATATCACCGGGGCGGTCGGGCCCGAAGTTGGGCGCAATGTCCACGCCCAGCGCTTTCGTCAGGCCGTAATAAATATCAATGAGATATTCTCTGCCGCCATAGGCAATGTTATATGCCTCTCCTGCGGCTTCGCTGGGTGCCACGCAGGCTTTCAGGTTGGCCTCGATGACATTCTCAATGTAGGTAAAGTCCCGACTCTGCTTGCCGTCGCCGTTGATGGTGGGTGCCTGCCCATGCAGCAGCAGCTTGATAAATTTGGGAATGACTGCGGCATAGGCGCCATCCGGATCCTGCCGTCTGCCGAAAACATTAAAATAGCGAAGACCCACGGTTTCCAAGCCATAATGCAGCGTATACTGTCTGCCCCATTCCTCGTCGCAGCGCTTGGTCAACGCATAGGGAGACAGCAGGTTGCCCTCCACCCCCTCAGTCTTGGGCAGATTGGGCTCATCGCCGTAAACGGAGGAGCTGGAGGCATAGACAAAGCGTTTGACGCCGTTTTGCCGCGACGCCTCCATCATATTCAGCGTCCCCTGAATATTATTGGCGCAGTAAAACAGCGGCATTTCAATGCTTCTGGGCACACTGCCCCATGCCGCCTGATTGAGCACATAGTCCACGCCCTCCGTGGCTTTCATGCAGGCGTCCAGATCTTTAATGTCCGCCTTGAGGAAGGTGAAGTTGGGGTGTTCCAGAAACGGATCCACGTTGGCCTGCTTGCCTGTGGACAGATCGTCCATGCAGCGCACCTTGCAGCCCTTCTTCAAAAGCGCCTCACACAGGTTGGAGCCAATAAATCCGGCGCCGCCTGTGACAAGAAAAGTCGTATTTTCTTGAAAATTTACAGATTCGTAACCCATGATTGCAGTCT
>JAQYBZ010000059.1 GCA_029003235.1 Bacillota bacterium | reverse complement strand
GGTGGTGGTGCAGGCCGTGGGCGGCCTGCTTCAGACGCTGAAAGACCTTGAGCGCTCCGACCTGAGCCATATCCGCCAGTTGGAATACTACGTTTCCGGGCAGTTCATGGAAATGGATCTCAACGCCCGGCGGAATCTGGAGCTGACCCAGACCCTGCGTTCCAAGGAAAAACGGGGCAGCCTGTTGTGGGTGCTGGATAAGACCAAAACCGCCCTCGGTTCCCGAAAGCTGCGCAGTTGGATGGAAAAGCCCCTGCTCAGCCCGGCGGCCATCGGCAAGCGCCTGTCCGCTGTGGACGAGCTGGTGCATAAAACCGTGGAGCGCGAAGAACTGATTGCCCTGCTGGGACAGGTGACGGATCTGGAGCGGGTGACGGCGCGCATTGTCACCGGCGTGGCCAACGCCAAGGATCTGGTGTCTCTGGCACAGGGCAGCCGGGTGCTGCCTGCCATCAAGCAGCAGCTTGCCCACTTTGACAGCCTGCTGCTGAAAAGACTGTGGGAGGACCTGGACGATCTGAGCGATCTGTGCAGTCTCATAGACCGCGCCATTGTGGACGATCCACCCTTCTCCGTCCGGGAGGGGGGCATGATCCGTCCGGGCTATTCCGAGCAGATCGATCATCTGCGCCAGATCATGACCGGCGGCAAGGATATGCTGGCCTCCATCGAGACGGCAGAGAAAGAAAAAACCGGCATCAAAAATCTGCGGGTGGGCTATAACCGGGTCTTTGGCTACTATATCGAGGTGGCCAAGGGACAGATCGGACTGGTGCCCGATACCTACATCCGCAAGCAGACCCTTGTCAACGGCGAACGCTATATCACCCAGGAACTGAAAGAACTGGAAAATACCATCCTGACGGCCAAAGACCGGGTCACGGCGCTGGAATACAGCCTGTTTACGGAGCTGCGCCAGCATCTGGCCGAGGCGTCGGCAAGGATACAGACCGCCTCCCGCTGTGTGGCGGAAGCAGACGCGCTGTCCTGCTTCGCGGCGGTGGCCGTGCGCAACAACTACTGCCGTCCGGAGGTGGATCTCTCAGGAGAGATCGCCATTACCGACGGACGCCATCCTGTGGTGGAGCAGGTGCTGAAAAACAGCCTCTTCGTCCCCAACGACACCCACCTAAACGCCACGGACAGCCGGGTGGCCATTATCACCGGCCCCAACATGGCGGGCAAATCCACCTATATGCGACAGGTGGCGCTGATCGTCCTCATGGCGCAGATGGGCAGCTTTGTTCCGGCGCGCGCCGCCCGCATCGGTGTGGTGGACAGGCTCTTTACCCGTATCGGCGCGTCGGACGATCTGGCCTCCGGCCAGTCCACCTTTATGGTGGAGATGTCCGAGGTGGCGGATATTCTGAAAAACGCCACCTCCCGCAGCCTGCTCATCCTCGACGAGATCGGCCGGGGCACGTCTACCTTTGACGGCATGGCCATCGCCCGGGCGGTGCTGGAATATGCCGCCGACCGCAAACGGCTGGGGGCGAAGACCCTGTTTGCCACCCATTACCATGAGCTGACTTCCATTGAAAATGAGCTGGACGGCGTGAAGAATTATAATATCGCGGTGAAAAAGCGCAAGGACGACATTATTTTCCTGCGCAAGATCGTACCGGGGGCGGCAGACGACAGCTACGGCGTGGAGGTGGCCAAGCTGGCCGGCCTGCCGGAGCGGGTCATCCGCCGGGCAAGAGAGCTGCTGGAGCAGCTTCAGAACGAGGGCGCGGCACAGCCGGCTGCCCGTCCCCAACAGACGCAGGATGCGCAGCTCTCCCTGCTGGACATGAACGCCGACGAGATTCGCCGCCGGCTGGAGCGCCTGAACGTGGAGACCCTGACGCCCATTGAGGCCATGAACATTCTGTATGAACTGAAACAAATGCTATGACAGACGAATTCGGAAAACTGAAAAAAAGCGAGATCATCGGCGGCATCCTTTACTGGCCGTTTTATTTGGTGCTGACCTCTCTGGTGCTGACGGTGATCTTTACCCTGCTGGGGGTGGACGTGACCGCAGAGCTGGGCTATTATAAACTGAACGTGGCGTTCTTCGCGGTTAATTTCCTGGCCATTGTAGGGATCTTCCACCATTTTCTGCTGGAGCAGTTGAAGACCGCCGCCCAGCGGCCGGGCAGGATGGCGCTCATGGCCGTTGTCGCCGTGTGCATCTATTTTGCGGGCATGGTTGCCGTTTCGCGGCTCATGGCTGTGCTGGAAGCGCTGGACATTGAGGTGGTCAACGGGAACAACGATGCGGTCATGGACATGGCGGGCGCTCATTTCTGGCCCATGCTGCTCATGACGGTGGTGCTTGCTCCCATTACGGAGGAATGCCTCTGCCGGGGACTGATTTTCGGCGGCCTGTACAGCCGCTCACCCTTTTGGGCATATGCTCTGTCCATGGCGGTTTTTTCCGCCATCCATGTGGCGGGCTATGCCTTCAGCCAGCCGGTTTTGATCACGGTGGTGTGCTTTTTGCAGTATTTGCCCGCGGGCTTTGCTCTGGCCTTTGCCTACCGAAAGAGCAACACCATCTGGAGCGCCATTCTGGCGCACGGAGCCATCAATCTTCTGAGTATGCTGGCATCTCGTTTCATCGCTTAGAAAAGAGGAAGAACCCATGGCAAAAATCGTACAGCTTTCTCCCCATGTGGCCGATTTGATCGCCGCCGGCGAGGTGGTGGAGCGGCCGGCCTCCGTTATCAAGGAGCTGGTGGAGAACTCCATTGACGCCGGTGCGAAAAACGTGACGGTGGAGATACAGAACGGCGGCATGACCTTTATCCGCATTACCGACGACGGCTGCGGCATGGAGCCGGAGGACGCCGAGACGGCCTTTCTGCGCCATGCCACCAGCAAGATCCGCAGCAAGGAAGATCTGGAGTCCATTCACACGCTGGGCTTCCGGGGCGAAGCGCTGGCGGCCACGGCAGCGGTATCCAAAATTGACGTCATGACCCGCACGGCAGAGGCGGACGCGGGCGTGAGCCTCCATCTGGAGGCGGGAAAGATTTTGCAGCGGGAGCCGGTGGGCTGCCCCGTGGGCACAACCATGATTATTCGCGGCCTGTTTTACAACACGCCCGCCCGTATGAAGTTTATGAAATCCGATTCCGCAGAGGCCTCCGCCGCCTTTGCCGCCGTGCAGAAGCAGGCGCTGGCGCATCCGGAGGTGTCCGTGCGGTTTCTCCGGGACGGGGAAGAACTGCTGCATACCCCGGGAGACGGGGCGCTTTTGTCCGCCGTCTATTCGGTGCTGGGCAGACAGACGGCGCTGGACATGATTCCCGTAGACAGCCAGTGGGAAAAGGTGCGCCTTACGGGCTACTGCTCCCGCCCCACAGCCACCCGGGGCAACCGAAGCCGCCAGATCTTTTTTGTCAACGGGCGCTATGTCCAGTCCAGAATGATGGCGGCCGCGCTGGAAGAGGCTTACCGCAACCAGATCATGGTGGGGCGGTTTCCGGCCTGCGTGCTGTGTATCCAACTGCCGGTGACGGCGGTGGATGTCAACGTCCACCCGGCCAAGACCGAGGTGAAATTCCTCAACGAGCGGGAAATATTTGACAGTATCCACTACGGGGTGCTGGCGGCGCTGAACAAAACTTCGGGCAAGGTGGGCATGACCCTTCCCCAGACGCCCAAAAGGGAGGAACAGCAACTGCCTGCCCGGCAGCCGTCGGGGAAAACCGGCGGCGACATGCCTGTTACTGCCGAAAAACCGGCGGCCAAAACCCCACGCCCCCGGCAGGATTTCTACCGCACCATGGACGCCGGGGAATATCAGCAATTCTTGACCGGGCTTCGGAAAGAAAAGAATGCGGAGCCGTCGCAGGCGGTGCTGAAAGCCGTCTTTGACGTCCCCGGGGAAAAACCTGCCGCGCAGGTGCGCAGTCAGGTGGCGATTCCCGGCGGCGCCCGGCCGGAGCCGAGCCGGCAGTCCGTCCAGACGCCCAAGCAGCCGCCGGTCAATCCGGCGCAGACATCGGGGCAGCAGCCCGTCCAAAAACCGGAAACAGCCCCGGAGCAGACGCCCTACCGGATCGTGGGGGAGGTACTGGATACCTATATTATTGTAGAGCAGGGCGACACGGTGCTGTTTATGGACAAGCACGCCGCCCACGAGCGCATTTTGTTTGAAAAGCTCCTGCAGCAGGAGCAGCAGGCCATGGGGCAATTGCTGCTCAGCCCGGTGCGGTGCGATCTGGACACGCAGGAAGCGGCAGCTTTGGCCGAAAACCGCAGTCTGCTGCTGACCTTGGGCTACGATATGGACGACCTGGGCGACGGCTCCGTGCTGGTGCGGCAGGTGCCTGCGGACATGGACGCCGAGGACGCGCAGGCCAATCTGGAGGAAATCGCAGCCCATCTGCGCAATGGCCGGAAAGACACGCCGCAGACCATGCGGCAGACGCTGCTCCATTCCATCGCCTGCAAGGCTGCCATTAAGGCGGGCAGCCGTACCGACCCGCAGGAGCGGGCGCTGCTGGTGCGGCAGGTCATGACGCGGGACGATTTGAAATACTGCCCCCATGGCAGACCCATCTGCGTCACCCTGACCCGGCACCAGTTGGAAAAGCAGTTCAGGCGGGTGTAACCATGGCGGAAGTGATTTGTGTGGCAGGCCCTACGGCCTGCGGAAAAACGGGGCTTGCAATTTCTCTGGCAAAGGCGTATAACGGGGAAGTGGTCTCCTGCGACTCCATGCAGATCTACCGCGGCATGGACATCGGCACGGCCAAGCCCACCGCGCAGGAGATGGAGAGCGTGCCCCATCATATGCTGGACGTGGCAGACCCCGCGGAGGATTTCTCCGTCAGCCAGTATGTGGCTATGGCGGACAGGGCAGTGAAGGACATCCTTTCCAGAGGGAAAACCGCCGTCATCGCCGGAGGCACCGGTCTGTACATGGACAGCCTCATTGCCGGACGGGAGTTTGCCCCCTTTCCCCAGGACGGTCGGCGGCAGAAGCTGGAGGCCGAAGCCGACGAAAAGGGCACGGAGCCGATGCTGGAACGCCTGCGGCAGGTGGATCCCCAGACTGCCGAACGGCTGCACCCCTCCGACCGCAAACGGATTCTGCGGGCTTTGGAGGTCTATGAGCAGACGGGCAAGCCTTTGAGCTGGTACAATGCCCAGAGCAGACAACAGCCGCCCAAATACCGCCCGGTGTGGATTGGGATAGATTATGTAAACCGCCAGACCCTGTACGACCGCATCAACCGCCGGGTGGATGAGATGCTGTGCCGGGGACTGGTGGAGGAGGTGCAGCGACTGCTCAGCGCGGGCGTACCGTCCCGTTCCACGGCGCTGCAGGCCATCGGCTACAAAGAGATCGTCCGCGCGCTGGAGGGGCAGATCACCTTGGAGCAGGCCGTGGAGCAGATCAAGCAGGGCAGCCGCCGCTATGCCAAGCGGCAGCGCACCTGGTTTCGCCGCAACGATCAGATGCACTGGATTTTGCGGCAGGACAACGAGGATATTTTTCCAAAGGCAGCGGAAATCCTCTCAGTTTCGACCTGATACGACACGGAAACGGTGCTAGAATATAAGTATCCTAAAGAAAAGAGAGGAATACTTATGGCGAACACCGAAAACTATCAGGATCTGTTTTTGAATGAGGCGAGAAAAGAACGTCTGCTGGTCACCGTTTTTTTAATGAACGGCTTTCAGATGAAGGGCGTTGTCACGGGGTTTGACAACTTCATTGTCTTTCTGGTGACGGACGGCAAGCAGCAGATGATCTACAAACATGCAATCTCCACCGTTGTGCCGTCACGCCCGGTGAGATTGAACGTGCAGGGCTGATCCGATTCGCCCTGCTATAAAGGAGCATCTATGAAGCAGGGCGACCTGTACCTGAAAATTCTTGTGATCGCGCTTTCCATGATGGTGGCAGTGTATTTCCTGTTTTCCATCCTGAAAAGCCCGGACAGTACCTATGAAACCTATACGGCAGTGCTCTACGAAGTCGGCGATGGAATTTCCACCTCCGGCTTTGTGGTGCGTGACGAGAAGGTTCTGACCAGCACGGAAAAGATCGTCGCTCTGACCCGCAGCGAGGGAGAGCGTGTGGGCAAGGGGCAGGTGGTGGCCAACTGCTACAGCGATGCGCAGGCGCAGGAGCGCCAGAGCCAGATCGACGCGCTGGAAGAGGAACTGGAGCAGATGGAGTATGCCTATTCTTTCTCCTCCGCCAATGCCGAGTCCGCCAGTCTGGACGCGGACATTGTCCGGCTGATGAATGAGGTCTCCGTCTATGTCAACCGGGGAGAGCTGGACTTTGCCTCCGGTTCTGCGGAGGAACTCAAGTCCTATGTGCTGCGGCGCTATGTCACCGACGACAGCGCCAATGCGCTGTGGAAGCGGATTACCGAGACTAAGGACAAACTCAGCGATCTGTATGCCCGCTCCGGGCAGAAGCAGACCATTACCGTGGACGAAGCGGGCTATTTTTCCGGCACTGTGGACGGCTACGAGACCGTGCTGACCCCAGAGTTTGTCCAGACTGCCACGGTTTCTCAGGTGGAGGGGCTGGAGCAGGCGGCGCAGAGCCAGCAGGGCGACGAGATCGGCAAGCTGGTGCGGGACGCCCGGTGGTACTATGTGACGGTGGTGGACACCGAGAGCATCCAGTCCTGCTCCAAAGGAGATATTTACCCGGTGCATTTCGCCTACGATTTTTACGACGACGTGAATATGCGCGTTGCCCGTATCGGCGAGGATGAGGACGGAAAGTGCGTGGTGGTACTGACCACCGACGACTATATGCAGGACGCCATCACCCTGCGCCAGCAGTCGGCGGATATTGTTTTCGGCTACAAATCCGGCCTGCGGGTGCCCAAGGAAGCCATTCATGTGGACGAGGACGGCGTCAGCGGGGTCTATGTGCTGCAGGGGGCGGAGGCCGAATGGAAACCGGTGCAGATCATCTACGACAACGGCGAAAGCTACATCGTCAAGCTGGACAAGAGCAGCACGGACAACCTTTGGCCGGACGATGAGATCATTTTGACAGATTACGAGATCTATGACGGAAAGGTTATGGGACAATGAGCCAAATTGCGGAAAACATACAATCCATTCGCCGGCGCATGGAACAGGCGGCCCTGGACGCCGGTGTGGATGCAGGGCGCGTCCAGCTATGCGCCGCCACCAAGATGAACGACGCCGAGGCGGTGAAGCAGGCCGTTATAGGCGGCGTGGACTGCTGCGGGGAAAACCGGGTGCAGGAGCTGCTGGCCAAGCAGCCTCTTGGCGCCTATGAGGGAAGACCCGTTCATTTTATCGGCCATCTGCAGACCAACAAGGTCAAGCAGGTGGTGGGCAAAGTGGAGCTGATTCAGTCCGTAGACCGGCAGGAGCTGCTGGAGTGCATCGACCGGACAGCACGGCGGAAGGGACTCCGGCAGGACATTCTACTGGAGGTCAACATCGGTGGTGAGGAAAGCAAATCCGGCTTCACCCCGGAGCAGGCCATGGAAATGGCGGCAAAAATCGGGGAATTTCCCGGTGTTTTCCTCAAAGGATTGATGGCAATTCCGCCGATCAGCAAAAAAAGAGGCGATAATTGCAGATATTTTCAAAAAATGCACAACCTTTTTGTTGACATAAGCGGAAAAAAATACGATAATGTATCTATGGTATGTCTCTCCATGGGAATGTCCGACGATTTTGAAGACGCCATTGCAGAGGGGTCTACCATGATCCGTGTGGGTACCGCGATTTTCGGCCCCCGGAATTATCAGAAATAAAGAAATTTACATAGGAGGACCGAACCATGGGATTTATGGATGAGCTGAAGAAGCTGACGAGACCTTACTCTGAGGAAGAAGACGATTACGATGATTACGAAGACGAAGAGGAAGTAGCCGAGCCGGAACCCGCCGCTGCGCCCACCAGAAGAAGCGCTTTTTCCATTTCTTCCGCGGCAGACAGCCGCTCTGATTCCCGCCGCGGCGCCAAGGTCGTGAACATCAACAACAATACCCAGCTTCAGGTGGTTCTGGTCAAGCCCGACCGCTTTGACAGCGTTTCCGAGGTGGCGGATCATCTGCGGGACAAAAAGGCGGTGGTACTCAATCTGGAGTCCACCAATAAAGATGTGGCAAGACGGCTGGTGGATTTCCTGTCCGGCTGCGCCTATGCCCTGGACGGAAAGATCAAAAAGGTTGCCATTTCCACCTACATCATCACGCCCTACAATGTGGACATTGTGGGCGATTTGGTGGAGGAACTGGAAAATAACAGCAGCATGTATTTCTAATTGTGGGAAAGGAAGACCAGGATCATGTTGACACCGCAGGATATACAGGAAGCTGGATTTAGCCGTGCCGTATTTGGCGGCTACGACGTGGCGTCGGTGGACGATTTTCTGGAGCCGCTGACCCAGGACTATGTGACGCTCTACAAAGAAAACGCTGTGCTGAAAAGCAAGATGCGTCTGCTTGTGGATAAGCTGGAGGAATACCGCCGCAACGAGGACGGCATGAAGAGCGCCCTCATCGCTGCGCAGAAGACCTGCGACGAGATGGTGGCCAAGGCGGAAAAGCAGTGCGCCGATATGCTGGCCGAGGCGGAAAGCAACGCCCGCAAAAAAAGCGAGAACGTGGACAGCGCCATTAACGGCGAACAGGAGCGGCTCAACCGCGCCAAGGCGGCCACCCGGGACTTTATCCGGACCGTGGAGGCGGAGCTGAAGCGTCAGTTGGACGCGCTGGGAAGTCTGAAGCTTCTGGATCTGGAGACTGCGCCCGCTGCGCCCGCCGCGCCCGCACCTCAGCCGGAGCCGCAGCGCAAGGCCTATGACTTTGAGGCGGACAAGCAGCCGCCCAAGTCGGAGGAGCCCGACGACATCGCCAATGAGATCGAACACAATGTGGAGCGCATCATGGAAAATGTGTCTGCGCCCCAGGAGGATTTGTCCGCCACCAAGGTCATGCCGGCGCTGCACGCCAAACCGAGAGGGGCAGATAAATTCGCCGACCTTCAGTTCGGCAAGAATTACGATCCCACCAAGCCCTGAGCTTTTATACGATAACAGCGCGGATGGGGACAGGCAAAGCCGCCGAAGTACAGAGAGCTGCCGGAGGGTGCAAGGCAGTCTTGCGGCACTTTGCGCATCACCCCGGAGCTTTTCGCCCAACGGAGCAATCCCAGTAGACCGAAACGGTTCATGGCCGTTATCCCATGGAAAGGGGCCGCTTCGGCGGCAAATAGAGTGGTACCGCAGGGGAAACACCTTTGTCTCTATATGGACAGAGGTGTTTCCTTTTTGAACCCATACGATACAATGGAGGAACAATATGGACTATAAGAACACAATCATCACCCCGAAAACCGACTTTCCCATGCGCGGCGGTCTGCCCCAGCGGGAGCCGGCCATGCTGGAACAGTGGAACAAGATCGACGTTTACGGGCAACTGCGCAAAAAGAACGAAGGCAAGCCCAGGTTCGTTTTGCACGACGGCCCTCCCTTCTCCAACGGCGATCTGCACATGGGCCATGCCCTGAACAAGACCCTCAAGGACTTTATCATTCGCTCTCACGCCATGCGGGGCTACGACACCCCCTACACCCCCGGCTGGGACAACCACGGCATGCCCATCGAGTCGGCGATCATTAAGAAGAACAAGCTCAACCGTAAGGCCATGACTGTTCCCGAATTCCGCTCTGCCTGTGAAAACTTCGCACAGGATTTTATCGACCGCCAGAGAGAGGGCTTTAAGCGGCTTGGCGTGCTGGCCGATTGGGACAGACCCTACCGCACCATGGATAAGCGCTTCGAACAGAAAGAAGTGACGGTGTTCGGCGAGATGTACCGCAAGGGCTACATCTATAAGGGACTCAAACCTGTCTACTGGTGTCCCAAGGACGAGACGGCACTGGCCGAGGCGGAAATTGAATATCAGGACGATCCCTGCACCACAGTATATGTAAAATTCCCCATGCAGGACGATCTGGGCAAGCTGCCCCAGGTGGATCACAGCAAGCTCTTTTTCGTCATCTGGACGACCACCATCTGGACGCTGCCCGGCAATATGGGCATCAGCCTCCATCCCAGAGAGACCTATGTGCTGGTCAAAGCCCCCAACGGCGAGGTCTATATCATGGCCGAGGCGCTGACGGAGCGCGTTATGAAGGTGGGCGGCTTCGACAGCTATGAGATTCTGGAGCGCTACCCCGGCGCCTTCTTTGAAAATATGTTGGCCAGGCATCCGTTTCTGGATAAGACCTCACGGCTGATGCTGGCGGAGTATGTCACCATGGATTCCGGTACCGGCTGCGTTCATACGGCGCCCGGCTTCGGCGCCGACGACTACCAGACCTGTATGCGCTATGGCGTGGAGCTGGTGGTGCCCGTGGATGACCGCGGCCGCCATACACAGTACGCCGGAAAGTACGCCGGCATGAAGACCGACGAGTCCAACCCGGTGATTCTGGAGGACATGAGACAAAGCGGTATGCTCTTTGCCTCTGAACAGATCGTGCACAGCTATCCCCACTGCTGGCGCTGCAAAAGCCCCATCATCTTCCGTGCCACGCCGCAGTGGTTCTGCAGCGTGGACGCCTTTAAGGAAAAGGCCGTGGCCGCCTGCGACGACGTGCAGTGGCTGCCTGCCTGGGGCAAGGATCGCATGATCAGCATGATCCGGGAGCGCGCTGACTGGTGCATCTCCCGGCAGAGAAGATGGGGGCTGCCCATTCCCGTGTTCTATTGCAGGCAGTGCGGCAAGCCCATCTGCACGGAGCAGACCATCCAGAGAATTTCCGACCTGTTTGGCCAGTACGGCTCCAATGTGTGGTTTGAAAAGGACGCCATGGAGCTGGTGCCGGAGGGACTTGTCTGCCCCGTATGCGGCGGAAAGGAATTTGACAAGGAGACCGACACGCTGGACGGCTGGTTCGATTCCGGCTCCAGCCACATCTGCTCTCTGGCACAGGACGACCCGGAAAACTGGCCCGCCGACGTCTATCTGGAGGGCGCGGATCAGTACCGCGGCTGGTTCCAGTCTTCGCTGCTCACGGCGGTGGGCGCAATGGACAAGGGCGCTCCCTTCAAGACCTGCCTGACCCACGGCTGGACGGTGGACGGCGAGGGCAAAGCCATGCACAAGAGTCTGGGCAACGGCGTCTCCCCCGATGAGATCGTCAGCCAGTTTGGCGCGGACATCCTGCGCCTGTGGGCGGCTTCCGCCGATTACCATATGGACGTGCGCTGCTCCAAGGAGATCTTCAAGCAGCTCAGCCAGAATTACCTCAAGTTCCGCAACACCGCAAGATACTGTCTGGGCAATCTGGACGGGTTTGACGCCAATGATCTGGTCAAGCCGGAGCAGATGCTGGAACTGGATCGGTGGGCGGTGACCAAGCTCAATGGCCTGATTGAAACGGCGTTCCGTGCCTATGACGCCTATGAATTCCACGTCTTGACCCACGCGGTCAACGATTTCTGCGTGGTGGAGCTCAGCTCCTTCTATCTGGACATCATTAAGGATCGCCTGTACTGCGAGGAGCGAAACGGCCTGAAGCGCCGCTCCGCACAGACCGCGCTGTATCTGATTCTGGATTCCATGGCCAAGCTCTTTGCGCCCATTCTGGCGTTTACCTGCGACGAGATCTGGCAGGCCATGCCCCATAAGGACGGCGACGACGTGCGCAACGTGGTATTCAATGAGATGAACCAGCCCTTTGCGGACTACGC
>JAQYBZ010000058.1 GCA_029003235.1 Bacillota bacterium | reverse complement strand
CAGCATTCTGGGCTTGTGTAATCATGTTCCTGGCGGGCGTATTCCTTCTCATACGCAGTGTGGCGCGCAAAACGGAGCAGTGGGAACAGCCGCCTGCGGAGGAAGAGCCGGAGCTGTGGGTCTGCCAGTGCTGCGGTACGGAGAACAGCTATGAAGATCAGGTCTGCCGGTACTGCGGCATGCCCTGCGGAAGCACGCCCCGTCCCCGTCAGGCCTTTGGTGGCGGCGACTGGGTCTGCCCCTGCTGCGGCCGGGTACAGCCGGAAAATGCAGCGGTGTGTCTGTCCTGCGGCTACGACCGCTTTGCGGATACCAATCAGAATCCCTATTGATACCGGAGAAGAACCCGGAAGCAAGCCGCTTCCGGGCGCTTCTTTTTTGCACGGAAACCGGAGGGAGCGCTGCCGCGTGGGAGCGTCAGGTGTGTCCGGGCGGGAAAATGCTCGCAAATGGGGGGACATATGCCTGCCCTCGACGGAAAAGATAAAAATCCAACCCGTCGTCTAAAAGCCGAATAATCGTTTATTCTTGACATCTATCCAAACCATGGGAGAAAGATTGTACATTTTTGCATAAAATTTGCAAAAAAAAGCAAAAAAATAATTGCCGAATTAGAAAATGCGCTGAAAATTTACAGATATTAAAAATCTATGAATTTCCAATTGAAAAAAATACGAATGTGTGGTAAGATGGTCAAAAACATATACAGGCAGTATAGGTATCTCAACTTGGCGGTGAAGAAATGGTTCGCAAAAAATACGCAGATGACTTCCGGCTGGAAAATGTGCTGGACACCAACGGCAAGCTGAAGACCAAGGCCGTCTATCGCGGCAAATGGTTCCGTTTCCGCAGCGACAGCCATGTGATCGAGCGGATGAAGCGTATTTACACCGCGCTGGCAATCATTTCCGTGCTGGTGCTGCTGTCCATGCTCTTTACCACCGATGTGATGGGCAACTTCTGGTATGTGGTCATGCCCCTGGCGTGCAACCTCATTCCCGTATTTTTCGTGGTTGCCGGCTGCTGGCGGCTGCTGACCGCCAAGGATCGGGTCACCCGGGAACACAAGGATCAGATCCATGACCGGCTGGCGCCTGCGTCCATGTTTCAAACCGTGTTCGCCCTGCTTGGCGTGGCCGGCGGCATCGTCTCCGACTTCCGCATTTCCGCCTTTGGGTTTGGCCGCGTGCTGTTCCTGTTGGGTGGGCTTGTGCTGACGGCTGCGGGACTGTTTATGTTTTTGCTGCGTAAAAATCTTCTTATGGAAGAAACAGCCGCAGAGTGAGTTTGTAGTTTACAGCAACTGCTGTAAATATATTAATTAGGAGGAAAGAAAATGAAAAAGAACCTTTCAAAGATTCTGGCGCTGGTTCTTGTCGTTGCGATGATGGCGACGCTGTTTGTTGGCTGCGGTAGCAGCAAGCAGCCCAAGGCTGACCCTGATCGTGCCAAGGACTACACCGGCGGCGACACTCTGGTCGTTGGTTATAACCCCTTCTCCCAGAAGTTCAGCCCGTTCTTTGCAACCACCGGCTATGACCAGGATGTTGCCAACATGACGCAGGTTGCTCTGCTGGGCAGTGACCGTGAGGGCAATGTCGTTCTCAAGGGTATTGAGGGCGAGACCATTCCCTACAACGGCACCGACCATACCTATTATGGTATCGCCGACTGCGAAATCACCCAGAACGACGACGGCACTGTCGTCTACGACTTCAAGCTGCGTGACGACATCACCTTCTCCGACGGCGAAAAGCTGACGGCTGATGACGTCATCTTCAGCATGTACGTTCTGTCCGACCCCACCTATGACGGCGCAAGCTCTTTCTACGCACAGCCCATCGTAGGCATGGAAGAGTACAGAGCCGGCATGGAGTCCCTGACCAACCTGATCCTGGCCGCTGGCCCCGATGCAGTGAGCGAGTACTCCAACGCCGACCAGACCGCTGCTTTCTGGACTGCTTTCAATGCAGCCGGCGAGAAGTTCGCACAGGAGATCGTTGACTACTGCGTCAACGGCTCCGGCGCTGCCAATGTGACCGAAGCCGCTGCCATGTGGGGCTATGAACTGGAAGAGGGCGCCACTGCTGCCGACTTCTTCAAGACCATTGCCGAGAAGTATGCCTACGACATTTCCGACAACGGCATCAACTATGAGAGCGCAGGCTCTACTTTCAGCGATCTGCTCAACGCAGAGCTGGGCGACCACGCAGCCGAGTATGCCAAGGGCATCCAGACCGGCGAGAGCGCTGCCAACATCACCGGCATCGAGAAGACCGGCGACTACAGTCTGAAGATCACCATGAACTCCTTCGACGCCACCGCCATCTACAACGTGGGCGTTACCGTTGCTCCCATGCACTACTATGGCGACGCTTCCCTGTACAACTATGACAACAATCAGTTCGGCTTCACCAAGGGCGATCTGAGCACTGTCAGAGCCAAGACGACCCAGCCCATGGGCGCCGGCCCCTACAAGTTTGTCAGCTACGAGAACGGCGTTGTCACCTTTGAGCGCAACGAGACCTACTACTGCGGCTGCCCCTACATCACCAACATTCTGTTCCAGGAAACCTCCGCTGGCGATATGCTGACCGGCGTTGCCTCCGGCACCTTCGATCTGGCAGATCCCAACTTCACCACCGACACCATTGAGTCCATCAAGGAATACAATGGCGGCGAGCTCACCGGCCCCGTGCTGACCACGGTCAACGTTGACAACCTGGGCTACGGCTACATCGGTATCAACGCCGACACCGTAAATGTGGGCGGCGATCCCGGCAGCGATGCTTCCAAGAATCTGCGTAAGGCGTTCGCAACGCTGTTCTCCGTCTACCGTGACACTGCCATCAACTCCTACTATGGCGAGATGGCTTCCATCATCAACTACCCCATCTCCAACACCTCCTGGGCGGCTCCCAAGCCTGCCGACGAGGGCTACGAGGTGGCATATTCCACCGATGTGGACGGCAAGCCCATCTACACCGACGGCATGAGCGATACCGAGAAGTATGATGCCGCGCTTCAGGCGGCCGTTGGCTTCCTGAAGGCTGCCGGCTACACCTACGACGAGGCCAGCGGCAAGTTCACCGCAGCTCCTGACAGCGCTGAGATGAGCTATGAGATCATCATCCCCGCTGACGGCTCTGGCGATCACCCCTCCTACAGCATCCTCACCGATGCCAAGAAGGCGCTCGAGTCCATCGGCATTACGCTGGAGATCAACGACCCCGCCGACTCCAACGTCCTGTGGGACAGCATGGATGCCGGCACCCAGAATATGTGGTGTGCTGCATGGCAGGCAACTGCGGATCCCGATATGTATCAGGTTTATCACTCTTCCAACATCGTTGGTAAGGGCGGCACCAACTCCAACCACTATCACATTGCAGACGCCAATCTGGACCAGATGATCATGGACGCCCGTACCTCTGCTGACCAGAGCTACCGGAAGTCCACCTATAAGAAGTGTCTGGAAACCATCCTTGACTGGGCGGTTGAGATTCCCGTCTATCAGAGACAGAACGCATTTGTATTCTCCACCGAGAGAATCAAGATCGACACTCTGACCCCGGACATCACCACCTTCTGGACCTGGATGAACGATCTGGAGAATCTGCAGATGAACTAATCCCCGAGGGGAATGCAAAGCTTTTTTGCATGAGTTAGGGCAAAAAGTGCCTGCAGGCCACTTGGCCTGTAGGCACTTGAGCCTTATTATTTACACAGGGCTTGGAGACAATGAGATGCTAAAATTTGTAATAAAGAGACTTCTGATCAGTGTGGTAATCCTGTTCTTTGTTATGTTTATTGTTTACGCACTGATGTATTCTCTCCCCACTAGCTATATGGAAAAGACGGCTAGAGAGTTGTCTTCCAAGGCTGGTGCGCAAAAGAGCGCAGCCGAATGGCTGGCGGAGCTAAATGCCCAATACGGCATGGATAAAGATGTCGTTACAGGCTTTTTCTTCTGGTTAAAATCTGCCGTTAAGGGCGATTTCGGCGATAGCTGGCAGTGGACGGTTCCTGTTACGCAGGAATTCCATGATACCATCTGGTACAGCTTTGCCCTGGGACTGTTGTCCTTTATTTTTGAGGTCGCGATTGCAATCCCTCTTGGTGTGATTGCGGCGAAAAAACAGTATAGTATTACGGACTATGCGGTCACCGTCGTGGCGCTCATCGGTATTTCCATGCCGACGTTCTTTGTTGCGACGGTATACAAACTGATTTTCTCTGTGAAGCTGGGCTGGTTTGACATCAGCGGCATGCAGAGCCGGAACTATGTCAATCTAAGCGAGGTCGGCAAGTTCTTCGACGTTGCCAAGCACTTCGTCTTACCCACATTAACTTTGGTTACTATCAGCATCGGCAGCCTGATGCGTTACACCCGAACCAACACGCTGGAAGTTCTCAATGCGGACTATATCCGTACCGCGAGAGCAAAGGGACTTTCCGAGCGCCGTGTTATCGGCTACCATGCGTTCAGAAATACGCTGATTCCCATTGTTACCATTCTTGGCGGTTCTCTGCCCGGCCTGTTTTCCGGCGCACTGATCACCGAGACGCTGTTCTCTATCCGTGGTATCGGCTATGCCTCTTACCATTCCATGGTCAACGGCGATATTCCCTTTACCATGTTCTACCTGTCCTTTATGGCCATTCTCACCCTGCTGGGCAACCTTATCGCGGATATTCTGTATGCCGTCGTTGACCCAAGAGTCCGCGTGAACTAAGGAGGTGCAGCAATGGAAAAAAAGAATTTTAATGAAGTTCTGAAAGAGAGAGAAGAACGCCAAAAGGCGGAAGAAGCCAAGCGCTTTGCCGCCGACGGCGAAGAGCATGTGGCGCTGGATGATGCCAAGCGCGTTAAGGTGCTCAGCCCCGGCAGACTGATTTTCAAGCGGTTCATCCGCAACAGGCTGGCCATTGTGGGCAGTGCCATTCTGATCTTCATGTTCCTTTTCTGCTTCCTCGGCGCGGCCATCTATCCCTACAATCAGACGGACCGCTTCTATAAGTACGACTATCAGGAAGCACAGTATGCCGGCGCCCAGCGCCGAACCGACTTTAGCAGCTATGTGGTGGAGGGCGCCACTGTGGATCCCGAAGCTGAGCTGTATATCAACTCCGGAATTCTCACCATTGAAAAAGAGCAGACGCAGGATACGCTGATCAGTGTGGCTAACGGTGACTACATTCTGGAAAAGCACAGCGATCAGATCTATCAGCTTCGTAACTGCAGCCAGGAGGCCGTTGCCAGCTTCGCGTCCTCCCTCTACATCGGCCAGTTCTCCCGTCTGGATCGGGCAGTGCTGTATGCCGACGGTGTGGACAGCCCTGGCGACGATTTCTTCGACACCGTACTGACCAACATGAACGACCGTGTGTACGAATTTGATTACAACGGCCAGAGTTATTTTGTGCGCAATCCCAGCAAGACCTCCGGCGAAATCTTCCGCAAGAGTGACAGCACATTCTCCTACACCGGGGAAAGCCTGGGCGCGGGCTTTGAGTCCGCCGCCATGGAAGCTGCGGATTCCGGCGCCACCCGTGTGGAGTTTGGCGGTGAGAGCTTCATTCTGTCCGAGAGCTACGGCGTCTATACCGTCAGCCGCGGCGTTCCTGCCGACGTAGTGCTGGTGAGCACCAACTATGTTTTCAACGCTTATGAGACCGGCACTGAATTCACCGACGGGTTCAAGGCTGCCGCTCTTCTGAGCCTGATCAATGACGAGCCCTTTGAACAGGACGGTGTGACCTATACCACTGCCATGGAGGACGATACTCCTGTAATTTCCGTTTCCGACGGAACGCCCGTTGCCGAGCTGTCTGCCTTTGTTGTCAGAGGAGCCGACGGCAAGGACAGCTTTGACATTGACTTTAAGGAAAAGGTCGAGGAAGCGGTTATGGCCATGGAGGAGGCCGGCCTCAGGGAGTCTACCATGACCTATTCTCTGCCCAAGAAGCTCACCGAGGTGGACGAGAACGGCACGGAGAAGCTGGTCTATGAAACGGACGCCAACGGCAATCAGGTCTACGAAGAAACGGTGATCACCATTAAGAAAGAGGTCAACGACTATGTCCTGACCTGCCCGGTGCTTCGTCACCTCATTGACATCAAGGCTACGCCCTCTGCCGAGCATCCCTTTGGTAC
>JAQYBZ010000057.1 GCA_029003235.1 Bacillota bacterium | reverse complement strand
AAGAGGCTGTCGGCGTTGCCCTTGACAACGGAAGAAAGGAACGACTATGAACTTTGTAACCATCGGCAGCAATATCATAAAGGTGCTGTCCCAATACTGGAAAGTATTCCTCCTTGAGGGCCTCAGCAACACCCTGCTGCTGACGGTCATCGCGGTGTCGCTGGGCGCTCTGCTGGGCACTCTGGTGGCCATTTTGAAAATGTCCCGCTTCAAAGTGGTTCGCTTTTTAATTTCCATCTATATTGAGGTCATTCGCGGTACGCCCATTCTGCTGCAGTTATACATTTTTGTGTTCGCGCTCCCCAACCTGCTGCCCTTCCTGAACCTGAGCTATTTTACATGGACCGCCATCGCCCTGTGCATCAACTCCTCCGCCTATGTGTCCGAGGTTTTCCGCTCCGGAATTCAGGCTGTGGACAAGGGGCAGACCGAAGCCGCCCGGAGTCTGGGGCTCAGCTCCGGCCAGACCATGCGCAAAATCGTTCTGCCCCAGGCCATCCGCAACATTCTACCGGCTCTGGGCAATGAGTTCATCATGATCCTGAAGGAGACCTCTCTGGCTTCCACCTTCTTCGTAGGCGATCTGATGACCTCCTACCTGACCGTCAAGGGCGCCACCTATCTGGGCTTTGAGTGCCTGCTCATCGTCGGCATGATCTACCTGTGTGTCACCTTCCCGCTGAGCAAGCTGGTATCCTGGTTTGAGAAAAAGATGGCAAATCCCCAAAGCTACAAACGGCATACCCGCAAGCGCATTGTAAAGGAAGGAGGGAAGCTCTGATGGAAATGATCAAAACCGTAGACCTGCACAAGAGCTTCGGCAGTCTGCACGTTCTCACCGGTGTCTCCGAAACCATCCGCAAAGGAGAGGTGGTTTCCATTATCGGCCCCTCCGGCGGCGGAAAAAGCACCTTCCTGCGGTGCCTGAACCTGCTGGAAAAGCCGGAGCAGGGCAAAATTTACTTTGAGGGCACAGAGATTACCGGAAACCTGACCAAAGAGGAAAAGCGCGCCATAAAGGCCGGCCTCATGCCCAAGCCCGCCAAGGTGTGTATCGACCGGCACCGGCAGAAAATGGGCATGGTATTTCAGCACTTCAACGTCTTTCCCCACCTGACCGTATGCCAGAACGTCACGCTGGCGCCCACTATGCTCAAAGGCAAGTCCGAGGCAGAGGCCACAGAAATGGCCAGAGAACTGCTGAACCGGGTAGGTCTTATTGACAAACTCGATGAAATGCCCGGCAAGCTCTCCGGCGGCCAGAAGCAGCGTCTGGCCATCGTCCGGGCACTGGCCATGGAGCCGGATGTGATGCTGTTCGACGAGCCTACCTCGGCTTTGGATCCGGAAATGGTTGGCGAGGTGCTGGATGTCATCAAGGGGCTGGTCAGCACCGGCATGACCTCCGTGATCGTTACCCATGAGATGCGCTTTGCCCGGGAGGTCTCCGACCGGGTGCTGTTCATGGCGGAGGGCAACATTCTGGAGCAGAACACCCCCGACCGGTTCTTTACCAATCCCACCCATCCACGGCTGAAGGATTTCCTGTCCAAGGTGCTGTAATAAAGTAGATACCGCGCGGATGCTTTCCGAGTGAAACATCGCTGCCAGTGGTCTGTGACCCGTATGCGATAACGCTGCCTGCGGCGCACTGCGTTCTTCCCTCATTCAGCGGTGTGGTTTTTCCTTGTGGACAAATGTGGCCTGTTCCGCAGGCTTGCTTCCTTGCCCATCATGCGAATAATCGTAATTGTGTCCTCTCTATTTGCAGAGATTACTACCACGGCGGCTGCATTTTTACAGAAACCGCTGCATCGTGAAGAAACAGCGCGTATCCTGTAAATCGGATGCCCGCAGTTTCACTGAAATACGGAGGAAAGCCAGCCACGGGCAGAGGCAAATGCCAATGTTCGCGGCTGGCTTTCTGCTTTCGCTGAGACATTGCCGGCAGACCGGTATCGGGGGGAGGGCAACGGATACGGACGCCTCCGCCGAGAGTAAAAAACCAGCCTGCGCCGTAAAGGCTCAGTCAGGCTGGGCTTTGGCGCGCCCGGCATATGGGCGTGCAAAGCCAATGCCATTTGCAAGAAGCGGATCGGTGCGCCTGCGTGTTTGTAACAGGAGATACCTGCGCCGTTCTGAAAACCAATGGGGCCTGACGGTACTTCACTGTTGACTTTCCGCACATTTGCGACTAAAATTTTAAGAGAATGACCGGCGGACGGAGTTCCGGACGCACGAACGTAACAGGAGGAAATCATGGAGAAAATTAAGATGACGACGCCGTTGGTGGAGATGGACGGCGATGAAATGACCCGGGTGCTCTGGCAGATGATCAAGCAGGAGCTGATCTGCCCCTTTGTGGAGCTGAAGACCGAGTATTACGACCTTGGCCTGCTGCACCGCAATGAGACGCAGGATCGGGTGACGGTGGACGCGGCCTATGCCACGAAGAAATACGGCGTGGCGGTGAAGTGCGCCACCATTACGCCCAACCGCCAGCGCATGGAGGAGTATCCCCAGCTTACCCAGATGTGGAAAAGCCCCAACGGCACCATCCGCTCCATTCTTGACGGTACGGTGTTCCGCGCACCGATTTTGCTTGACAGCATCCGTCCTGCGGTGAGAAACTGGAAAAAGCCCATCACCATTGCAAGACACGCCTATGGAGACGTGTATAAGGCAGTGGATCTGTACACCAAAGAGCCGGGAGAATGTACCCTGATGTTCAAAGGCGTCTCCGGGGAGGAACAGTCGGTTCTGGTGCAGAAGGTGGACGGCCCGGCGGTCTGGCAGGGCGCACACAATAAGGAATCCAGCATCCGCTCCTTTGCCAGGGCCTGCTTCCAGTATGCCATTGATACACGACAGGATCTTTGGTTTTCCACCAAGGACACCATCGCCAAGGTCTACGACGGAGAATTCAAGCGGGTGTTTGAAGAAGAATACGAAGCCAACTACAAACAGCAGTTTGAAGCGCTGGGGCTGACTTATTTCTACACCCTCATTGACGATGCCGTGGCGCGGGTCATCCGCTCCGAGGGCGGCTTTATCTGGGCTTGCAAAAACTATGACGGCGACGTGATGAGCGACATGGTGTCCACGGCGTTTGGCAGTCTTGCCATGATGACCAGCGTGCTGGTAGCGCCGGACGGAACCACGGAATACGAAGCCGCTCACGGCACCGTGACCAAGCACTATTACAAATACCTCAAGGGAGAAGAAACTTCCACCAACCCCATGGCCACCATTTTCGCCTGGTCTGGCGCCCTGCGCAAACGGGGCGAGCTGGACGGCAATAAGGAGCTGCAGGACTTTGCCCATCGGCTGGAGCAGGCCTGTTTTGCCGTTTTGAACCGGGGCGTTATGACAAAGGATCTGGTCAATCTGGTGGAGCCGGGGACGAACCCCACCGCCGTGACCAGCCGCGAATTTATCGCAGCCATCCGCAAGGAGCTGGAAGCGGCCTGCTGAACGATCTGCACAGAAAGGGGAGGAGAGAACCATGAAGCGAACGCTCAATTACCTCACCGGCGCGGCGTTGGTGCTTCTGACCATTTCGTTCCTCGCCTTTGTTCTGTGGCTGAAGATCGTGATGCCGGGAGATAACCCCCTGCTTCAGCTTGACCGGGATGCCGCCGCGTTTTGCGACGGATGGGTGGAACGCCAGAGCGGTCGGCAGGTCGTCGTGGACGGCCGGCAGAATTTCATCCGTCTGGACATGAAGGCGCATACTCCGTATACTCTGACAAAAGCGCTTCCCGAGGACACCTATGCCGGCCAGCAGTTTTGCTTCCGTACCTGCTGTAATACGGTAACGGTCTATGCCGGCGGGGAAAAGATCTGCACCGACAAGGTGAGCGACGGGCTGGCTTCCGATCCACAGATGTATCGTTTTGTGGTGATTGATATGCCGCTGCTGGAGGCAGGAACGCCACTGGAGCTGGAACTTTGCCCAGACACGAACGGCACCGTCTATATCCAGTACCTGAGTCTGGGCAGTGCCAACAGCGTGTATCTGTATTTGCAGTACTGCTGTATGTCCGCGATTTTCAGTTGCGCGGTGGCGATTCTGGTGGCTGTCATGGCGCTGGCGCTGTTTGTCTACAATGTGGTGCGTCGGCGTTCCGCATTTATGTTCTTGTATCTTTCCCTGTTTTCCATCCTTTCTGCCGGTTGGATTTTTACAGACAGCGGCGCCAGCCTGCTGCTGCTTCGCAGCAGTGCGGTAGAGCATGCCTTGCAGTTCGGCTGTTATATGCTTCTGCCTGCGACTTTTTTGCAGTTTATACAGAGCGCCTATGGACGGCGGAGGGGGTTCATTGATCTGCTGTGCCTGACGGATGCACTCCTTACCGCGACGGCGGTTTGTCTGTACCAGTCGGGCGTGGTTGCCCTTTCCGCTTTCCTGCCTGCTTTCGATGTGCTCATTACGGTGTCCGGTCTGACTGCGCTCGTTGAGATCGTAAGGAACTTCCGCAGAATCGACTGGTATTTCTCTGTCTGCATCGCAATTTTGGCGGCCTGTGCAATCTTCAGTGTGGCCACCTATTACATGAAGGGACAGTTCCAAGGCTCCCTGTATTACCGCTACATCTTTGTCCTGTTTGCCATCGGCGCCTTTTTGCTGCTGGTGCGGCATATTCACAAGACGGAGCTGGAGGCGGAGAACGCCGCCGAATATCTCAAGAGTAAACAGCTTGCGGAGTCCCGGATGATGGTAACGCAGATCAATTCCCATTTTTTCAACAACACCATGAACACCATCCGTGGGCTGATCAAATTCGACCCGGAGGCGGCCTATAAAATGACGGGGGATATGAGCAAGTATCTGCGTTATCGTGTCAACGCTGCCGGAAGCAACGCCGAGATTGCGGAATTTAAGGACGAGCTGCGCGCCATTCAGGCCTACGCCGATATCTGCGTCATTCGCTACAACCATATGCTGCATATGGAATACGACCTGCAGACCATGGATTTCCGCATCCTTACCCTTTCGGTGGAGCCCTTTGTGGAAAACGCCATTAAGCATGGCATTTTCCGTGGCGGTCAGGAGGGCACGCTACGCCTGTCCTCCCGGCGGGGAGAGGGGTATTTTGAGGTAACGGTGGAAGACAACGGCTGCGGTTTTGTGGTGCAGGATGCCGACCGCAGCGACGGCGTGGGAATCAAAAACGTGACCCAGCGCATGGAACAGTATCCGGGATGCAGCGTCAGTATTCAAAGTACACCCGGAGAGGGGACCGTCGTAAAGCTGCGTTATCCGGAGGATTTGTGAGGAACCAAACATGAAACTGATCATGGTAGACGACAGCCTGATCGAACTGAACCTGTTTGCGGTGGAATGTGCCGAAATGCCCAATTTTGAGCTGGTAGGTATGTTCCATACGGCGCAGGAGGCGCTGGACTACGTTCAGGCGCATCAGGACGTGGACTTTGCCCTTTTGGATATTGATATGCCCGTTATCAACGGCATTGAGCTGGCTGCCCGGCTGCGGCACATCCGCAAGGACATTATTATTATTTTCGTCACAGGCCATACGGAATTTGCCGCTGAGGCCATCCGCCAGAAAGCCGATTATGTGGTCTTTAAGCCCTTTGACAAGGAAGATGTGCTGGACGCGCTGGAGCGGGCGCAGCTTATGCGGCCAAGACAGCAGAAGCGCCTGTACTGCAGAACCTTTGACGCCTTTGATATGTTTATTGACGGAAAGCCTGTCCGTTTTCGCTCTCATAAGGCCAAGGAGCTTATGGCGCTTCTGGTGTGCTATGAGGGGAAAAATGTGTCCATCCACGACATTGTAGACTGCCTCTGGGACGGGGACGACACGGCCAGCGTCAATACCGTGGGCTACCGCAAGGCAATCAAGAATCTGACGGATACGCTGGCGGAATATGACGCGGCCTCGGTGATTGAGCGTACCCGCGGCTTTTGCAGGCTCAACGCCGACGAGGTGGACAGCGATTACTATCAGTTCCTGCGGGGGAATCTGGAGATGATCGCGGCCTTCCAGGGACAGTTTCTGTCCGAGTATCCCTGGTCGGAGCCGTATATCGGCAGAATGTTGGATTTAAAGGAGAAAAAGCTCCGCGCCACTTAGAAACTTTTGACCCAACGAGTCAAAAAACGTTGACTTACTTTACGGCGGAAGTTATAATAATTCTGTATGTTCGTCATATTGTGCGGACGGCAGAAAAACGAGGTCAAAAAGCCTTTGCGTGCAAACGTCGGCTTAAACTTTTATATTCCAAAGATCGAAAAGGAGTGGTTATATGTATCGCATCGCCAGCAAGAAGAGCCTGAATCCCACGGTGACGCAGATGGAGATCGAAGCGCCTCTGGTGGCGGCCAAGGCCAAGCCCGGCCAGTTCATCATTCTCCGGGTGACGCCCGATGGCGAGCGGATCCCTCTGACGGTGGCGGGCTGCGACACCCAAAAGGGAACGGTGAAGATTATTTTCCAGATTGTCGGCGGCACCACGGCGCTGCTGAACCATAAGCAGGAAGGGGAGTATCTGCAGGATTTTGTAGGCCCGCTGGGCGTTCCCACCAAGACCGAGGGCATCCGGAAAGTCTGTATCATCGGCGGCGGCGTGGGCTGTGCCATTGCCCTGCCTGTGGCAGAGGAATTCCACCGCCTTGGGGCGGAGGTAACCAGCATCATCGGCTTCCGCAATCGGGATCTGCTGATTCTGGAGGACGAGTTCCGTGCCTGCTCCGACCGCCTCACGGTCATGACCGACGACGGCAGCTACGCCAGAGAGGGCAATGTTACGGTGCCCCTGAAGGAAATGCTGGAAGCAGGAGAGACCTTTGATACCATCATCACCATCGGGCCGCTGATCATGATGAAATTTGTGGTGCTTACGGCCAAGCCCTTCAACGTTCCTGTGACGGTTTCCATGAACCCCATTATGATTGACGGCACGGGTATGTGCGGCGGCTGCCGCCTGACCCTGCATCAGAACGGCAAAAATGTAACCAAGTTCGCCTGCGTGGACGGGCCGGACTTTAACGGCTATGAAGTGGATTTTGACGAGGCCATGTCCCGGGGCAGAATGTATGCCGATTTTGAGCGCCATGCCTATGAGGAGACCTGCAACCTCTTCAAAAAAGTGTAAGGAGGCGGAGGAAAATGGCCATCAATCCCAAGAAACATGAAATGCCCACACAGGCGCCGGAGGTGCGCGCCCACAATTTTGACGAAGTGGCGCTGGGCTATACGCCGCAGATCGCGGAGCAGGAGGCGGCACGCTGCCTGCACTGCAAGAATCAGCCCTGTGTCCAGGGCTGCCCGGTGAACATCCGGATTCCTGATTTTATTGCCCAGATCAAGGAAAAGAATTACGAGGAAGCCTACCGCATCATCACCCAGTCCTCGTCTCTGCCTGCGGTGTGCGGCCGTGTCTGTCCGCAGGAGAGCCAGTGTGAGAGCAAATGCACCCTGGGCATCAAGTTCGAGCCGGTGGGCATTGGCCGTCTGGAGCGGTTTGTGGCCGACTGGCACAACGAACATGGCGCCAAGGCGCAGGAACGCCCCGCCGAAAACGGCCATAAGGTGGCTGTGGTCGGCTCCGGCCCCTCCGGCCTGACCTGCGCAGGCGACCTGGCCAAGAAAGGCTATCAGGTTTCCGTATTTGAAGCCCTTCATACGGCAGGCGGCGTGCTGGTCTATGGTATTCCGGAGTTCCGTCTGCCCAAGCGCATCGTAGCCAAGGAAGTGGACACCCTCGAAGAGCTGGGCGTGGATGTGCAGACCAATGTGGTCATCGGCAAGACCCTGACCATCGACGAGCTGTTCTCCATGGGCTACGAGGCCGTGTTTGTGGGTTCCGGCGCCGGCCTGCCTAACTTTATGGGCATCCCCGGCGAGTCTCTGAAGGGCGTCTATTCCGCCAATGAGTTTTTGACCCGCAGCAATCTCATGAAAGCCTACCGGGACAACCCCGATACGCCCATTATGAAGGGCGGCACCGTGGCCGTGGTCGGCGGCGGCAATGTGGCCATGGACGCGGCCAGAACGGCGCTGCGTCTGGGCGCGGAGCATGTGTATATCGTCTATCGCCGCTCTATGCAGGAGCTTCCCGCAAGAAAGGAAGAAGTGGAGCATGCCATGGAGGAGGGCATTGACTTCCGCCTGCTGACCAATCCGGTGGAGATTCTGGGGTATGACAACCCCGATGACCGCCGGGATCCGAAAAACGGTTTTGTCACGGGTATCAAGTGCGTCAAGATGGAGCTGGGCGAGCCCGACGCCAGAGGCAGAAGAAGACCCGTTGCCATTGAGGGCAGCGAATTTGTTCTGGACGTGGACACGGTGGTCATTTCCATCGGCACTTCCCCCAACCCCCTGATCAAGAACACCACCGAGGGGCTGGATGTCAACGACCACGGCGGCATCATTGTCACGGAGGACGGCCTGACCTCCCGGGAGGGCGTCTATGCCGGCGGCGACGCCGTCACCGGCGCGGCCACGGTCATTTCCGCCATGGGCGCGGGCAAGGTGGCTGCCAAGGCCATCGACGAATATCTGATGAAGAAGTAAGTATAAACACCGGAGGCTGCATCGCCGCTGAATTACGGCGCTGCAGCCTCTTTTCCTGCCTTCAAACGCTTCTGAAAAACGGTTTGACCGGCAGCGGGTAGTCTATCTGCGGGCGTTATTGCCGGCGGACGTGTCGCTGGTGACGTTTGTCGTGTTGGTATTGTTGGTACCGTTGTTGCCATTGACGCCGGTGTGCTGGGTCACGGTGTTGTCCGTAGCGCCGGTGTGCTGGGTTGCAGCAGACGTCTCCGTGGTTGCACGCTGGGTCGTCTGCGTGGTATTGTTGGTCGTGGCGGCGGGACGGCCGTTGTTGTTATTGCTGCATGCGGCAAAAAGGGCGCAGACGACAAGCAGCACCGCCAAAAGTACTGTGATCTTTTTCATATAGACCTCCTGCATCTGTAATATCAAAGCTAGTATTTGTATGTTTTCCTGTTTCAGTCTGGTAAAATTTGCGAAAGCGGTTGAAAGTTTTTTGTAAGTACAGTAAAATAAATACGATCTGAGTTATTTCATGCTTGGACAATTCAGGAAAGGCAGGAAATTTTTATGATTGATACAAAAAAGACGCCGGAACGTAAGGACGTAGCGCCGGAAAACCTGTGGGCCATCAACGACCTGTATGCCACGGACGACGATTGCCGGAAGGATCTGGCACGGCTGAAGGCGCTGGCTGAGGAGCTGTCCGGCTATGCCGGAAAGCTGGGCTCAGACGCTGCAACGTTGCTGACCTATTTGACCAAGGTAGAGGAGGCCATGCTGCTGTTGAACAATACCATCAACTATGCGGCAAGAAAAAACGACGAGGATACCCGCGTGGGCACTTATCAGGAACTCAACGGCATGGCCATGAGTACCTATGTGCAGCTCCAGTCTGCCACGGCCTTTGAAACGCCGGAGATCATGGCCATTGATGACGAGACGCTGGAGCGTTTTTACCGTGAAGAAGCGGGTCTGGAAAAATACCGCCGGTATCTCTTCAATATCCGCCGTCACAAAGACCATGTGCTGACACCCGCCGAGGAAAAGCTGCTGGCGGCGGCAGGAGAGATGATGCAGTCGCCGGATGATATTTACTCCAAATTCGCCGACGCCGATCTGACCTTCCCCGATGTAGTGGACAAGGACGGCAACAAGCACCATCTGACCCAGGGCACATATATTTCCTACATGGAAAGCTCCGACCGGGTGCTGCGCAAATCCGCATTCGAGCAGAACTACTCCACATGGGGCGCTTACCGCAACACCTTTGCCTCCATACTCAACGCCCAGGTAAAGAGCCTGCAGTTCAACGCCGATGCCAGAAAGTACGGCTCCTCCCTGGAGGCCGCGCTGGACGGTACCAATGTGCCTGTCAGCGTGTATCACAACCTCATCGAGGCCGTACATCAGAACATGGACAAGATGTACCGCTATGTGGATTTGCGCAAGAAGCTGCTGGGTGTGGACGAGCTGCATTTCTACGATCTGTACACGCCGCTGGTCACCGGCGTTGACAAGAAGATCCCCTTTGAGCAGGCCAAGCAGACCGTTTACAACGCGCTGGCTCCCATGGGCGACTACTACCGCTCCATTCTCAAAGAGGGCTTTGACAACCGCTGGATCGACGTTTACGAGAATGTGGGCAAGCGCAGCGGCGCCTATTCCGCCGGCGCCATGGTGCATCCCTATGTGCTGCTCAACTATACGGGCACGCTGGACAGCCAGTTCACCCTGGCACACGAGATGGGTCACGCCATCCACTCCTATCTGTCCAACAAAAATCAGCCCACGGTCTATTCCGACTATGTCATCTTTGTGGCCGAGGTGGCCTCCACCTGCAACGAGGCGCTGCTCATGCAGTATCTGCTGGATCGCACCACCGACCGCAAGGAGCGGGCGTACCTCATCAACCACTTCCTGGAACAGTTCCGCACTACGCTCTACCGCCAGACCATGTTTGCCGAGTTTGAGATGATCCTTGGCAACCTGAACCAGCAGGGCGTGGCACTGACAGCGGAACGTATGTGTGAGGAATACAAAAAGCTCAATCACCTGTATTTCGGCGACGGCATCGTGCTGGATGACCTGATTGCCTACGAGTGGGAGCGGATTCCCCATTTCTACTACAACTACTATGTCTTCCAGTATGCCACGGGCTATTCTGCGGCCATTGCACTGTCCAGAAAGATCCTGAAAGAGGGCGAAAGCGCCGTCAAGGATTATCTGCAGTTCCTGTCCGGCGGCTGCAGCAAGGACCCCATCGACCTGCTCAAGGGCGCCGGTGTCGATATGTCCACGCCGGAACCGGTGAATCAGGCGCTGGCACTGTTCGGCGATCTGCTCGATGAGATGGAAGCGCTGATGCAGGAATAATGGAGGAGAAGATCTATCTTCCGGTACTGCACAGCTTCGAAAACGACAATGTGTTCACGGGAAGCTGCGGCAGCCTGCGCTTTAAGATCACCCCCAATGTGATCAAGGCCAATCCCAAAGAGGTGGACATGGAGGCCAGCTCCATTACCGCAGAGGTCTGGCACGGGGAGCTGTGCTATGAGAAAAGCCGGATTGAGGCACAGCAGACCTTCCCTATGTCGCCGGAGGGCAGAGAGGCCATCCGAAGCTGGCTGGAAGCGCAGTTGGTCTGAAACAGGGAAGGTGCGCCGAAAAAACAGTTGACAAATCGGCGCACCTTCTATATAATAATCAAGCATTGAATAATGCGTATGCGGGAGTGCTGGAATAGGCAGACAGGCAGGCTTGAGGTGCCTGTGTCCAACCATAGACGTGTGGGTTCAAGTCCCATCTCCCGCACCAAACCATAATAATCCGAACCAGATCTTCCCTGTGGGAGACGGGTTCGGATTATTTGTTTATTTCGAGAAGTTTGAGGATACGCACTACCGGATTACAGACCGTTGGATAGCTGAGTATACGCAGAAAGGGACGGCGCGTGCCGTCCTTTTTTGCGTATACTGATAACTATGCTTTTCCGTATATTTTATAGGTACAATTTTCCTTGAAAATTTCACTTGATTTCTCCTTGTGTTATGCTAAAATATACAGAAAAAGTAGTGAATACCAAAGATTTAAGCACAAAAGGTGCCGTGCTTTACGGGAAACACTGCGGCGCTTATCCTGTCTCCGCGCCGGAAAAGGAAAAGAGGGGTCTGACTTGGAAACACAACACATAACGATCATTTCAAACAGAAGAAAGATTGTAATCAATGTCAGCGCGATCCTTTACGTCCTGATGACAGGAAAAAAATCCGAGGTACATGTATCCGGGGACAAGACATACGAGACAAGAATGACGCTCAGAGAGCTGGAGAACATTCTTGGCGATGGGTTCATCAAGGTACACCGGGGCTGCGTCGTGTCCGCAATGGCCATACACGATATCACCGACTGTATTAACCTCATTAACGAGGAGTCCCTGCCCTACACCCTGCGCAAAAAAAGACAGATCATTGAGCAGCTTCATGCGAAGCAGCGGCGTATTGTCAGCAACTTCCGGGAGAAAGAGATTCCTGCAACACAGGAGGAATACCGAAAGCATTACAGCAGCTTTGACGATCTGCCCTTTGCGTTCACGGATATTGAGATGGTGTTCAACGAGGAACGCCGCGCTGTGGACTGGATCTTCCGCTATGGCAATCCCGCCCTGGCCAGGCTGGAAAAGCTGCCGCTGGAGCGGCTGATCGGCAGCTCCTTTGGCAGCCTGTTCAGCAATATGGATTCCAAGTGGCTGCGGAACTATGAGCGTGCCACGCTGTACGGTGAAACATTGGAGATGATCGACTACAGCCCGGAGGTAGATACCGACCTGAAAGTGATCTGTTTTCCGACATTTGCGGGGCATTGCGGATGTATTCTGTTCGACCTCTCCCAGATCGAATTCACCAGCATGGGCGACGCCGATAAAGCCTTAACCTACTATTTGAGGACGCTGCCAAAGGCGGACGGCTGAGAGGCGCAGCAAACAAAATACATAAACGCCGTATATCGGCGCCTGATCCTCTGCAAGCGGGAAAATGGCGGGATATACGGCTTTTCTATGTCGGCGCATACCGCTTAAACGTCGTTTGTGCCGCAGGAAGAGTTTTTCTCATTGCCGCTTCTCACCTTTGGGGGAAAAGGTAGAAAAAACCAAATTTATATGCTATAATAATATCTGCTGAATAAACCGTGATGCGGTTATTTGTGCGCTCCAGCGACAGGTATTTTAGGCAAGGAGGGACGAGAGTGAAGAAAAAATCAATTAAAATCGCAGTGATTGCCCTTTGTACGCTCCTGATTTTATGGTGCGCTATGTTTTTTACAGACTATGTGCGCTGCGGCTCCCTGAAAGAACCGATCTTTGTCATTGCCGCCGGTGAAACGGCAGATGATGGCGGCTCCGGAACCTGCCGGGGACTTGGCTATCGTGTAGAAATAGAAAAACATATTGATGCAGAATACGGAGTATGTATCGACTCCGTGGAGATGTGGATGTTCGGCAGGGTCATATCCGCGTCCATAACCTGACAAAGCAACTGTCAGAGTGGAGATGCCATCATGAAACACAGAACGCTGACGCAAATCATTGCAATGTTGTTTTGCGCGCTCTTTGCGGTTTCTGCTTTTCCGATTACCGTCAGTGCAGACACCGGCCCCAAACCATCGGTAAGAATATCCTTTGAGAATATGGGCGACGAACTCTGTTACGGCACGCTATTGTCGAAAACCGAATCGACCGGCCCTGCTTCTGCGTGGAATGGAGATAACACGGATGCCCGGCATAACGAAAACGAAGCTTACTCCTACGCGGCCTTTGACTATGAAACATGGAAGGCCTTTGTGGAATATGAGGATACCGACGGGTATTACTTTTTACAGGAAGGCTGGGTTGTGAGCGAAACAAAGAAAATCGAGTGGACGTATTACCCGCCGGACAGTTTTAAGATCCTGTTGTATTATCCGGAAACGCAAAGCTTTGTAGTCAGCGGAATTTATGAAAGGTATGCTTTCGACGCTTACTACACGGTGGATATGGATGGCGTGAACATCGGTTCCGTTGCGTATGACGTGGAACAACCCATTGAGGCATACCGTTCCTATCCCTACACACAGGAGGTTCTTTCCCTCGCTGCCCGCATTGTCATTACCATACTGATGGAGATGGGAATTGCGCTGCTGTTTGGGTTCAGAAGGAAAAAGCAGCTCCTGCTTCTGATTGGCGTCAATACGGCGACGCAGATCCTTCTCAATGTGCTGCTGAACGGAACCAATTACAACGCCGGGCCGTTGGCGTTTGTGGGGTTCTATATCCTTCTGGAGCTTGTCGTATTTGTCCTTGAGGCGATACTGTATTGTATCTGGATGAAGAAGTTTTCCGCGCAGCCGAGAAAGAATTGGTTCTATGTGCTCTATTCGCTGGTGGCAAATGGCGTATCTTTCGGTGCCGGAATATTGATTGCCCGGTGGCTGCCGGGAATTTTCTAAGGGAACGGGTATTAAAAGATGTGAACCGATTGAAACACGATTGACTACAATGCCTGTGCAATCCTTTTATGGATTGTCCGTAAAATATGCTGCGACTGGAGATGTTCTTATGCCAGGAAATCAAAGCCTGATCCTTGTTCCGTTTGCATTTGATGAAAACAAATGTACCGGCGTCAATGTCTGTAAATCCGGCGCATATGAGACTTACTGCAAAAATCTCTGTGTATCGTTGATCTCTGCAAAAAAGTACAATGCGGACAGTGATGTGGCGCTGGTTACCAATGTATCGCTGCCGCAAAAGTACCGGCAGCTTCTTACCGCAAACGGGATTATCCTGTACCAGGAAGCCTTTGATTCCTTTGTTTTTCCCGACGACTATCTTTGGTCACTTGCCTTTTACAAGCTCTGCGCATTGGAAAAGATGGTTGCAAAGTATGAGTATCAGTATTACGCTTATCTGGATGCCGACGTCATTGTGCAGGACTCTTTTGAGCATATCTGGCGGGAATGTGACGATAACATTCTCCTTTATGATATTAATCATGGGTTGGGAACGGCAGATTATGCCATCATTACCGGTGAATTTTCTGCGTTTACCGGCCAAAAAGAGCTGATCACCCACTACGGAGGCGAATTTTTTGCCGCAAACAGGGAAAATGCGGGCAGATATATTGCGTGCTGCAAGCAAATCTACGATGAAATGATTTCCGGGAACTTCAAAACGAGCAAAGGCGACGAATTTATTGTTTCTCTTGCAGCCCATGCATTGAAGCAAAACGTCAGAAACGCAGGCGCGTATATTTTCCGCTTTTGGACAGGCGCGTTTTATCTGGTCTCCACCTGTTACCGGTTCAATGCCGTTACGGTGCTGCATCTGCCGACAGAAAAGAATCATGGCATGATCAAAATATTTGACCGCTATCTCTCCAAGTCAAAGTTTCCGTCAAAAGAGCGCATTTACAGGTGCTGCCACCTTCGTCGGCCGGCGTTCAAAACAACTGTTTCCGTTCTTAAAAACCGGATATTCTCACATGGGAAGAAAGACGCATAACACGGCGGGGGCAACCCGATTCGACGATTTCAAGCGCACCCCCGAAGCGTTTCCGGAGTGCACAAAACCTGTGGAAACACGTAGATTCTATAACAAATGTTGGGGTCAGGCGATGAGCCTGGCTCCACAACTATAGACAAAGGTTGAGCATAGAGGTAAAATCCTCTATCATAAAAGCACCACCAATTACGACAAAGGAGAAATCTCTACGCTCAATCACGATTATACAGCAAAGCTTCTGAATTTGAAAGATGTAATGATCACGAATGTGGAAAATATTTCTGAGGAACTCCACATGAGGCAAAAAAATGCAAAATACTTTGTTTGTGACATGAATCCACACTTTCGGCAGGTAGCTAAGGTTTGCTTCAAAAATGCGGTGATCGTTGCAGACAGGTATCATGTTATTCGGCAAGTCTACTGGGCGATGGAACGGGTCAGGAAGAATGAGCAGAACAAGCTGTCTGCCAGGTTCCGAAAGTATTTTAAGAAATCCAGGTATCTTCTGATGAAGCCTATTGAAAAACTGACC
>JAQYBZ010000056.1 GCA_029003235.1 Bacillota bacterium | reverse complement strand
TACCAGCTGTCTTTGGCCACGTCCGTAAAGGAGCAGACAGGGTCTTCTGCGGACACGGCAAATACGTCCATGCTGCCGCTGGGCAGGGTGACGCCGGTACGCAGCTCCGGCTGCACCAGGGCGCAGAGCATTTTGGCGTATTCCGCCCGGGTGACGCTGTCGCCGGGACAGAAAGTGCCGAACCGGTCACTGCCGACCAGAATCCCGGCGCGGTACAGCGCCAGAATTTCGTCGTAGTAGGGGTCGGATTCGTCCACGTCCGGCAGGCCGTCCACGCCGCTGATCTGTGTCAGCTCGCTGTCGGGCAAAGCGTGGTACAGAACGGCGGCGGCGTAGTCCCGTCTGGCGGGAGCGGTATAGTCTTCCGGCTCTGCCAGAAGCAGCCCGTAGCTCCGGGCAAGGCGCACATAGGGGGCATACCATGTCTCGCCCGGCTGGGCGGTCTTGTCAGTGGTAAGACCGAAGTAGGCTTCGTGTACACGAACGGCCAGCGTCAGGGTTTCCGCCGCAGAAATGCCGGACTGAGGCACAAACTTTCCGTTGCCCTCTCCGGCCATCAGCCCCAGCGTCTGTCCATAGGCCACATAGGGATAGAACCAGTCGGTTTTCTGAACGTCTGAAAAGGTGCAGACTGCTTCGGTTTGTAAAATAAAAGCCTCCATGCCGGGCGCCTGCTGCGGCGGTTCCTCGGCGCAGACGCCCACGTTCAAAAGACAGGCACAGGCCAGAATCAGACATAACCAGCGTTTCAACAACAAACACCTCCGTGGTTCTTCTAAATGCAAATTATAGCACACGGCGCGGAAGCAGGCAACCCTTTCGGTGCAAAAGACCGGCTGGGCTCTGCCCTACGAAGCACCGTCTACACGGAGAGGTTACAGGGCGGCGCTGGCGGAATTCCCAGCGATTTCGCCTTTACAAGCGGTATTTATTTTGGTATAATCAAAACACAAAAGTGAAAGTGGGCGATTTTGCCCGCAATGAGGTGAAACCCTTGACGGATCTTTCCAAAATTCGCAATTTTTCCATTATTGCCCACATCGACCACGGCAAATCCACGCTGGCCGACCGGCTGCTGGAGCAAACCGGCGCCGTGGACAAACGGGAGATGGAGGCGCAGATTCTGGATAATATGGAGCTGGAGCGGGAGCGCGGCATCACCATTAAGGCGCGCGCCGTCCGGCTCAACTACCGCGCCGACGACGGGCAGGACTATGTGCTCAACCTCATCGACACGCCGGGGCATGTGGACTTTAACTACGAGGTCTCCCGCAGCCTGACGGCCTGCGAGGGCGCCGTGCTGGTGGTGGACGCCTCCCAGGGCATCGAAGCCCAGACGCTGGCCAACACCTATCTGGCCGTGGACGAGGGACTGGAGGTTTTGCCGGTCATCAACAAAATCGATCTGCCCGCCGCAAGACCGCAGGAGGTCAAGCAGGAGATCGAGGATGTTATCGGCCTGCCCGCCATGGACGCGCCGGAGATTTCTGCAAAAAACGGCATCAACATCCACGCCGTGCTGGAGGACATCGTGCAGCAGGTGCCGCCCCCCAAAGGCGACCGCGACGCGCCGCTGCAGGCGCTGATTTTTGACAGCCAGTACGATTCCTACCGGGGCGTTGTGGTGTATCTGCGAGTGATGAACGGCGTGGTGCGCCCGGGCATGGACATTAAAATGATGGCCTCCGGGGCGGTCTATAAGGTGGTGGAGTGCGGCTATCTCCACCCCCTGGGCATGAGCCCGGAACCGGCGCTGGGCGCCGGGGAGGTGGGCTATCTCACTGCTTCCATCAAGACTATCTCCGACACCCGGGTGGGCGACACGGTCACCGGCGTGGAGAATCCGGCTGCGGAGGCGCTGCCCGGCTATAAGACCTGCCAGCCCATGGTTTTTTCCGGCGTCTATCCTGCCGACGGCAGCAAATACGGCGATCTGCGCGACGCGCTGGAAAAGCTCAAGCTCAACGACGCCTCCATGAGCTATACTCAGGAAAATTCCATTGCTCTGGGGTTTGGCTTCCGCTGCGGCTTTTTGGGGCTGCTGCATATGGAGATCATCATGGAGCGGCTGGAGCGGGAGTTCAATCTCGATCTGATCACCACCGCCCCCAACGTCGTCTATAAGGTGGATAAGACCGACGGCACCACGGTGGATATTTACACGCCGCTCAATTATCCCGATCCGGCGGAGATTCAGCAGGCCTACGAGCCTTTCGTCAAGGCCAGCATTATTGCCCCGCCGGAATATGTGGGCAACATTATGGAGCTTTGCACCAACCGCCGGGGCGAGTACAAGGATATGACCTATCTGGATACCTCCCGGGTGGAGCTGCACTATGATATGCCCCTGAACGAGATCATCTACGATTTCTTTGACGCCCTCAAGTCCCGTACCCGGGGCTACGGCTCTCTGGACTATGAGCTGGAGGGCTACCGTCCGTCCAAGCTGGTAAAGCTGGACATCCTGCTCAACGGCGAGGTGGTGGACGCCCTGAGCTTCATCCTGTTTGCCGACAATGCCTACGCCCGCGCCAGAAAGATCTGCGAGCGGCTCAAGGAAAACATTCCCCGCCAGATGTTCGAGATTCCCGTGCAGGCGGCCGTAGGCGGCAAAATCATTGCCCGGGAGACCATCAAGGCGCTGCGCAAGGACGTGCTTGCCAAGTGCTACGGCGGCGACATCACCCGGAAAAAGAAGCTGCTGGAAAAGCAGAAGGAGGGCAAGAAGCGGATGCGCACCTTCGGTACGGTGTCGGTGCCCGCCGAGGCCTTTATGGCCGTGCTCAAAATGGACGATTGATGCTTTTGTGCGAGCAAAGGAGACAGCTATGGCTACCGAATCCCCTGTGAAGACGCTGGGACTATACATCCACATCCCGTTTTGCCGCAGCAAGTGCCAGTACTGCGACTTCTATTCCCTTGGCGGCAGCCGGGACAAAAAGCTGGTGGACAACTATCTGCAGGCGCTGGCCATCCATCTGAAAGAGACCGGCGCCCGTGCCACGGACTATGTGGTGGATACGGTCTACTTTGGCGGCGGCACGCCCTCCTTTTTCGGCGCGGACAACCTGCGGCGTATTTTTGCCGAGGTACAGCACCGCTTCCGGGTAGACAAGGACGCAGAGATCACCTTTGAGGCCAATCCGGACAGTATTTCCGACTTGCTGCTGCGCAAGCTCCGCGCCGAGGGCTTTAACCGCATCTCCATCGGCGTACAGAACGACAGCGACGAGATGCTGAAAAAGCTGGGCAGACCCCACAATTACGAGCAGGCCAGACAGGCGGTGCAGAAAGCGCGGGACGCCGGCTTTGACAACATTTCACTGGATCTCATGTACGGCCTGCCCAGTCAGACGGTGGAGCAGTGGGAGCAGACCCTGCGCCATGTGCTGCTGCTCAAGCCGGAGCATATGTCCTGCTATGGCCTGAAGGTGGAGGAAAACACCCCCCTGTGGGAATACCGGGACTGCGCCAATCTGCCCTCGGACGAGGTGCAGGCGGAAATGTATCTGCGCATGGCTTCCATTCTGGAAGAGGCGGGCTACCGCCAGTATGAGATCTCCAACTTTGCCAAGCCCGGCTTTGCGTCCCGGCACAATCTGAAATATTGGCTGGGGGAGGAATACATCGGCTTTGGGCCTGCGGCGGCCTCGGACTTCGCGGGCAAGCGCTATGCCAATCTGCCCGACATCCACAACTATATCCGGGGCGTGATCCACCAGGACGTGCCCATTCTCTCCGAGTGCGAGACCATTCCCCTGCGGGAACGGGCAGGGGAGTATGTCATGCTGCGCCTGCGCACCACAAGGGGAATCTCCGAGGACGAGTATGAAAAAAACTTCCTCATGCCTTTCCGCCCGCTGGAAAAGATCATTGAAAAGCTGGCGGAAAAGGATCTGTTCCGGCAGGAGGGGGAGCGCTGGGTGCTGACGCCCAAGGGCTTTCTGGTGTCCAACCAGATCATTGCCATGCTCCAGCAGGCGCAGGAAAAATCCACCCCCCTTGCAAAAAAACGTTAAATATAAATCGGGCGCTGCCCCGAATTGAAAGAAGGAATCCCATGACTACCCAAACAAAGACCCGCAGCCGGGCACCGGGGAAGCTGATACAGGCGGTTTTCCCTATGGTGGGGATGTTCCTTGCCTGTGTGGTGCTGGCCATCGCCTGCCTGCTGCTCAGCTACAGCAATTTTTCCCCCGACATTTTCAAGGGATATTTTGAGCATCCCATGATCCTTGTCGTCAATACCCTTGTGGCCTTTGCCCTGTGCATGGTGCTGTATACCTGCATCGGCCGGGCATGGATCGCCTATCTGGTGACCGCCCTGGTGTGTCTGGGCATTGCCATCGGCAACTACTATCTGATCATCATCCGCTGCGATCCCCTCCAGGCCGAGGATATTCTGTGCCTGCGGGAGGCGCTGAACATTACCTCCACCCAGAGCTATGAGCTGAAAATCAGTTGGCGCATCGTGGCCGCCGTGGCGGCCGGCGCGGCCTGCTGTGTGGCGCTGGGGCTTATCTTCCGCCACGGCCTGAGCCTGAAGGGGCGGCTGCTGCCGCTGATGGTGACGAGCGTGCTGGTGTGCGGCACCTATTGGGCGGTGAACACCGGAACCATTCTCCGCTACTGCGAGAATTATGAATATATCGACACCTGGTCTTCCACGCAGATCTATGCCTCCCGGGGCGTTTTGTACAGCTTCTCCCGTTCCGCTCTGAACCTTTCCAGCAGTAAGCCCGACGGCTACAGCGAGGAAAAGGCGGAGCAATACATGGCCGGATATACGGACAAGGATATTCCCGAGGAGAAAAAAGTGGATATCATCGTGATCATGCGCGAAAGCTACAACGATCTGTCTGATCTGGGCGGAACCCAGACCGGCGTGGACTGGCAGACGCCCTACGAGCTGTATCACAAACTGGCGCAGGAGAGCTATACGGGGCGTATGGTTTCCAACGGCTTCGGCGGCAACACCAAGGACGCCGAGCGCTGCTTCCTCACGGGCAGCAGCGAGGTGCCGGCCTATCGCAGACTGGCCAATTCCTATGTCTGGTGGCTGCGCCGGCAGGGCTATACCACCGAAGGCGCCCATCCCTTTAACGGCTGGTTCTATAACCGCCAGAATTTTAACCGGTATATCGGCTTTGAAAACTACTATTTCAAAGAAAATCTTTTTGGCGCACTGTCCGACGAAAAGGCTGCCGATGACGACATTCTCTACGAGCAGATTCTGCGGCTGTACAACGAAAGCAGCCCGGACGAGCCATATTTCAGCTTCAGCGTGACCTTTGAGGGACACGGCCCCTACGACTACCGGGGCAAGGATGCGCAGGACAACCAATATGTGCTGGAGGGCGCGGACACGGCGGACGGATACGCACTCAACGACTACCTCAACTGTGTGCGCCGCAGAGACGAGGAGCTGATGGTGCTCATCGATGCCCTGCGACAGAGCGACCGCCCTGTGGTGGTGCTGACCTACGGCGACCATAACGCCACCCTTGGAGCAGATATAAACAACTACACCACTGCCGCCTACGACACCTATGGTATCAACATGGATGTCTCCACGGAGGAGGGCTTTTACAACTACTACACCACGGAATACCTGATCTGGGCCAACGACGCGGCCAAAGAGGTGCTGGACTTTGACTTCACCGGCACCGGCCCCACCGTCAGCCCGTGCTACCTCATGAACGTGCTGGCCGAATGCCTTGGCTGGGAGGGCAATGCCCATCTGCAGGCCATGGGCGATCTGATGCAGACCTTCCCGGTGATCTCCACCAAGGGGATCGTCAGTGTGGAGGGCAAACTGGTGCAGCAGATCGACGAGGCGCATACGGAGCAGTGGCGTAAATTTGAGTACATCAACTACAACTGGCAGCACCGCTTCCTCTATGAGGAGCTTGCAGAATAAGAGCGAAAACAAATTCATATAAAGGAAGGTTATTATGGAAAAACTGTACGGCAAAGACCTTGCGTGCATGGCCTACAAGGCCAGACTTCTGGCAGTGCAGGCGGTGCATACCGCATCCTCCGGCCACCCCGGCGGCTCTCTGTCCTGTATGGACGCGCTGACGAGCCTGTATTTCAACGAGATGAACATCGACCCCAGCAACCCCCAGTGGGAGGATCGGGATCGCTTTGTTCTCTCCAAGGGACACTGCGCGCCTGCGCTGTATTCCGTGCTGGCACTGCGGGGCTATTTTCCTGTGGAGGATCTGCAGCTTCTGCGCAGCATCAAAGCTCACCTGTCCGGCCATCCGGATATGCGCCATGTTCCCGGCGTGGACATGAGCACCGGGTCTCTGGGTCAGGGTCTGTCCACAGCCGTGGGCATGGCGCTGGCGGCCAAGCACACGGGCAAGCGCTACCGTACCTATGCCATCTGCGGCGACGGCGAGGTTGCCGAGGGGCAGATCTGGGAGGCGGCTATGGCTGCCGCCAAGTGGAATCTGGACAATCTGTGCGCCTTTGTGGATGTCAACGGCCTGCAGATCGACGGCGCCACCAGGGATGTCATGCCCTCCGAGCCTCTGGACAAGAAGTTTGAGGCCTTCAACTGGAACGTAATCACCATTGACGGCCACGATTTTGACGCCATTTTGTCCGCGCTGGAGCAGGCACGGCAGACCAAGGGCAAGCCCACCATGATCATCATGCACACCACCAAGGGCAAGGGCGTCTCCTTTATGGAGAATCAGGCCGGCTGGCACGGCAAGGCGCCCAATGACGAGCAGTTTGCCCAGGCCAAGGCGGAACTGGAAGCCAAGATTGCAGAACTGGAGGGAAAGTAACATGGCAGGAAAAATCGCAACCCGTGCCGCCTACGGCGAGGCGCTCGTAGAGCTGGCTGAAAAGTACCCCAAGCTGGTCGTGCTGGATGCAGACCTGGCCAGCGCCACCATGACCAAGGGCTTTGCCGCCGCCTACCCCGACCGGTTCTTTGACTGCGGCATTGCCGAGTGCAACATGACCGGCATCGCCGCCGGCATGGCTACCTGCGGCCTCAAGCCCTTTACGGACACCTTTGCTATCTTTGCCACGGGCAGAGCCTATGAGCAGGTGCGCAACTCCATCGGCTACCCCCACCTGAATGTCACGGTGGTGGGCTCCCACGGCGGCGTGTCCGTGGGCGAGGACGGCGCCACCCACCAGTGCATCGAGGACTTTGCCCTCATGCGCCAGATCCCCGGCATGCTGGTGTGCTGTCCCTGTGACGGCCATGAAATGAAGCTGGCCGTGGAAGCGCTCATCAATTACGAAGGCCCCGCCTATCTGCGGCTGGCCAGACCCGCCACCGAGATTATCACCGACGAGATCGAGGGCTATCAGTTTGAGCTGACCAAGGGCGCGGTGCTGGCAGACGGGAAGGACGTGACCATCATCGCCACCGGCATTATGGTGCCCATGGCCATGCAGGCCAGAGAGATTCTGACAAAAGAGGGAATCTCCGCCCGGGTCATCGATATGCATACCATCAAGCCGCTGGACGAGGCGCTGGTGCTGCAGGCGGCCAGGGAAACCGGCTGCATCGTCACCACCGAGGAACACAGTGTCCTTGGCGGTCTGGGCGGCGCAGTGGCCGAGTATCTGGCCGGAACCCTGCCCGTTCCCGTGGTGCGCCATGGCGTCAACGATGAGTTCGGCCGCAGCGGTACTGCCGCAGCGGTGCTGGAATACTACGGCCTGACGGCGGAGAATATCGCCGAGAGCGCGAGAAAGGCCGTCGCTCTGAAGAAATGAATCCCATGAAGGAAACGCTGCAGTCGGGTCTGACCCGGCTGCAGCTGACTTTGACGGACGAGCAGGTGGAGAAGCTGGCGGCCTTTGGCCGGGCAGTGGTGGAGAAAAACAAGGTTATGAATCTGACGGCCATCACCCAGCCCGAAGCGGTGGCGGAACTGCATCTGCTGGATAGCCTGACCCTGTGCCGGGTGCTGCCCCTGCAGGGTAAGTCGGTGCTGGACGTGGGTACCGGCGCGGGCTTTCCCGGCGTGCCCTTGAAAATCGCGGAGCCGTCCATCCGTCTGACCCTGTTGGACAGCCTGCAAAAGCGCATGAACTGGCTGCAGAACGAGGCGCTGCCTGCGCTGGAGATCCCGGTGCGGTTCCTCACCGGCAGGGCAGAGGACTTTGCCGCCGCCAACCGGGGACATTTTGACGTGGTGACCTCCCGCGCGGTGGCACGTCTGAATCTGCTGTGCGAACTGTGTCTGCCCTATGTGCATACGGGGGGCTACTTCCTCGCCATGAAGGGCGCGGAGACGGACACGGAGCTGAAAGAGGCCAGACGCGCCATCCAACTGCTGGGGGGCGCGTATGAGCGTACCGAGCGCTTTTCCATCGGCGGCGCGGAGCATCGTGTGATCGTCATTCACAAGACTGCCCCCACGCCGGAGCAGTACCCCCGCCCCTTTGCCAGAATGAAGCAAAAGCCCCTGTAAGGCAGCAAAAGGCCCCCGGATCGTTCCGATCCGGGGGCGTTTGCTATTCATATTGTGCCAGTGCCTGCTTGCACAGGGCTTGAAATTCCTCTGCCGCTGCCGTTGGGTAGACGATCTTTATCCGGGCGCCGAAGCCTGCCAGCCAGCCGTAGAACACGGGGGACAGGCAGATCTCACAGGTAAAAAGGAAATGGCTGTCTCCGTCGGGTACCAGCATGACGTCCCGGCCAAAGCGGTCGAGGATCACCCCGGCCAGAGCGTTGTCACAGCGCAGCTTCACCGTGGTGCGGCTGCCGCGGTACATATTAAACACATGCTTGGAGTAGTCCGCCGGATCCAGCTTTTTGGTCTCGTCGTTGACCACCCGCGCCTCACCGGTCTGGCTGATACCGCTCATTTTGTCTACGCGGAAGTGGGTAATGCCGTGTTCCCGGGTGTAGGCTACGAGATAATAGTTTTCGTTGTCCCAGCACAAAAAGCAGGGGCTTGCCGTCCGGGTCTTGCCCCGGTCGTGACGCTTATTGTCCACACCCCAGTCAAAATAGCGAAAGCTGATCTGACTGTTGCAGGCAATGGCGGCATGGATTCTGTCCACGTTGTAGTAAATGCTCTCGTTCATGGTCTTGACCCGCCCGGAGACCACCACCTGCCGCCGCAGGGATACGGCCTCATGGCGGCTGGTCAGCGTTTCCAGCTTCCGGATCAATTCCAACGATTTTTTCTCCGTAAGGAACCGGGAGGACTGAACAGCGTCTACTAATAAAGTCAGTTCCGGCAGCTCAAACTGTCTGGAGGCCAGCCAGTAGCCGCCGTTTTTACCGCCGCTGTAGAGGATGTCCATGCCGTAATCCTGCAGCGCCTGAAGGTCAGAGTATACGCTTTTTCGCTCGGCCTGAACGCCGTTGCGCGAAAGATGCTCTAGAATTGCCGCCATGGAGGCGGGGTGCTCCGCGTCTGTGTTCTGCTCCAGATAGTCCCGCAGGAGCAGGAGCTTTTGCTTTTGATTTTCTGTTCTGGCCATTCAACCGCCTCCAAATCCATCTTGAAAGTGATCTGTTTTTTCGCAGCTCCAGTATAGCGCATCCGCGCCGAAAATAAAAGAACGAATCTGTAAAATTCCTGTCGCTTCCTTGACTGTTTCTGTCAAATGTGTTATTTTAGAAGCGGTAAAATGGGGGGGAGAAAGGTGCTTCGTAAAAATAACAAATATGTGTCTTTGGGGCTGACCTTGCTGTCCGTCATTGCCATCGGCGCTATATTGATTTTGATCCTGTTTAACCTTGGCGACTTCTATCAGGCCATCAAGAGCTTTTTCAGTCTGATTTCTTCGGTGCTCTACGGGCTGGTTTTTGCCTACCTCATGAACCCGATCATGAAACTGGTGGAGCGCAACCTCACCACATGGCTGTCCAGGGGAAACATGCCGGAGCGCAGAGTGAAAAGCCTCAGCCGCGGTATCGGCATCGTGGCAGCGCTCATCATCTTTTTGCTTTCCGTCTACGCCCTGTTTGCCGCCATCGTGCCGCAGGTCGTGGCCTCCCTGGAGGAACTGCTCAGCCCGGAGAGCATCAACAGCGGCTATGCTAAGGTCACCGAATGGATAGACAGCGTCATCCGGGGCACGCCCGTCGAAAACTGGTTCAACCAGAACGGTGAGAGCGTCGTAAAGAAGGTGCAGGACTGGATTGCAAAAGAGGTGGACTTTGCCACAGCCCTCAGCAGCGCTGCGGAACAGGTATATGGCATTGCCAAGGGCGTGTTTAACGCTGTCGTCGGCGTAGTAGTGGCTGTGTATATGCTCATTTCCAAGGATCGATTCCAGGCGCAGGCCAAGAAGATCACTGTGGCGCTGTTCCGGCAGGATCACGCCGACCGCGTGATGGAGCTTGCCCGCCGCACCAATGCCATTTTCGGCGGCTTTATCGTGGGAAAGATCATCGATTCTGTCATTATGGGCATCATCTGCTACATCGGAACCTTGATTCTGGGTACGCCCTATGCCATGCTGGTATCCGTCATTGTGGGTGTTACCAACATTATCCCCTTCTTCGGCCCCCTCATCGGGCTGGTGTTCTGCTGCCTGCTGGTGCTGCTGCAAAATCCTCTGCAGGCGCTGTATCTGGCCATTTTCCTGTTGGTGCTCCAGCAGGTGGACGGCAACATTATCGGCCCGCGGATCCTGGGCGAGCGGCTGGGTATTTCCGACTTCTGGATCCTCGTGTCCATCACGGTTTTCGGCGGCCTGTTCGGCTTCGCGGGGATGCTTATCGGCGTGCCTGTGTTCACCCTGATCTATTCGCTGATCAACGATGGGGTCAACCGCGCACTGAAGAAAAAGCAGCAGCCCCTGCAGACCGATCTGTATTACAGCATCCTCACGGTGAGCGACCTGAGCAAGTACAAAAAGGAATACAGCGATTCTACAGTGGTCTACAGTGAGGACACCTTTGAAACGGAGTTTGATCCGGACGATGACATTGAATACGACGATGCAGACCTGTAGGCCGTCGTCTTTTCCCGTCCGAGACATTTTTCTGCCCGTCTGACGCGGGCAGACGCGCCACGCCGGTGTTCTGCCCGGCAGCAGACGCATTTGGAAAGACAGGCTTTGCCGTTCTGCCGGCTGGACCGGCCGGTTGCGCCTGTTTTTTCCTTTCCTGTGAGAAAAGCAAGAATTCTGGAGTGAAAATACCATGAACCTGTTCCAATCCATCCTTGATCTGTTTCAGGACAGCGGCGGCGGAGTCTCCTTTACCTCCCTGTACAGCGCCGTGCTGCGGATCTCTCTGCCCGTTCTGGCGCTCATCGTGGTCATTCGCTGTGCCAAATCTCTGCTGGGCTTCCGGCGGGAGCCGGAGGTCTGGGGCTGGCTGCGCCTTATGGACGGCAATCTGCTGCCCATTACCCACTGGGAAAATGTCATTGGCCGCAAAAAGAGCGCCGACATTGTGCTGGACTTCGCCACCGTGTCCAAAAGCCACGCGGTTTTGACCCGACACAAGGACGGGAGCTGGACGGTGACGGACGTAGGTTCCCGGGGCAAGGTGCAGGTAAACGGGAAGACCGTGGAGACTGCGCCGCTGGAATACGGAGATACTTTGTCTCTGGGCGGTCTGGAAATGACGCTGGAGCCGGTCTCCGCCCGGGAAAAGCAGGCGCAGGCGTCCAAGCGTACCAAGGCCGGCAAGGGCGTCAGCCCCGGCCTGACGCTGGTGCTTCTGACACTGTTTCAGGTACTGGCCGCGCTGGAGCTGTGCCTGAATCTGGAAGCGGAAAACACCACGACGATCCTGACGGCCTTTGGGCTGCTCATAGGGATTCAGTGGCTTCTGTTTATTGGCCAGAAGCTCATCAAACGCAGCGGCTTTGAGGTGGAGACTCTGGCCTTTTTCCTGTCCGCCATGGGGCTTGCGGTCATAGCCTCCTCCGATGCTTCGGAGATGCTCAAGCAGATCATTGCTATGGGCATCGGTATTGTGATCTTCCTGTTTATCGGCTGGGCGCTGCGGGATCTGGAGCGGGCGCAGAAGGTGCGGTATCTGGCGGCTGCCGGAGGCATTTTATTGCTGGTGGCCAATCTGGCCTTTGGTACCGAGCTGTACGGCGCCAAAAACTGGATCATGATCGGTTCTGTATCCTTTCAGCCGTCGGAATTGGTAAAAATCTGTTTCATCTTTGTGGGCGCGTCCACCCTGAGCCGCATTGTCACCAAGCGGAACATGGTGCTGTTCATCGTCTACTCCGCCTTTATCTGCGGCTGTCTGGCGCTGATGAGCGACTTCGGCACGGCATTGATCTTCTTTGTGGCCTTCCTTGTTATCGCCTATCTCCGGTCCGGCAGCTTTGCCGCGATCGCCTTTATCTGCGCCGGTGTGGGCTTTGCCGGTGTGTTGGCCATTAAATTCTTCCCCTATATCATGAACCGCTTTCAGACCTGGGGACACATCTGGCAGTACGCCGATGCCGGCGGCTTTCAGCAGACCCGGGCGCTTATGTGCATCGCCTCCGGCGGCCTGTTCGGACTGGGCGCCGGACGGGGCTGGCTGAAATACGTTTTTGCTGCCGACGCCGATCTGGTTTTTGCCTTTATCTCTGAGGAATGGGGGCTGTTGGTAGCTGCCGCCATCGTTTTTGCACTGGCTGTGCTGGGGCTGTTTGTGGTGCGTTCTGCCACCGTGGGCAGAAGCAGCTTCTACACCATCTCCGCCTGCGCAGCCATGAGCATCCTGACCATGCAGGCCATCCTGAATGTGTTCGGCACCGTGGATTTCCTGCCCCTGACAGGCGTGACGTTCCCCTTTGTCTCCAACGGCGGCTCCAGTATGATGGCCTCCTGGGGGCTGCTGGCCTTTATTAAGGCCTGCGACACCCGGCAGAATGCCAGCTTCGCCGTGCCCCTGTCTGCCCGGAAAGGAGAGATGGTAAATGAATAGTATTGCCAAGCGTACCTATTTTGCCATGGCGCTGGCCTGTGTTTTGCTCTTCGGCCTGGCCACTTTCCTTGTACGCTATGTGCTCTATGCCGGGGAGTGGGTCACCTATCCCGGCAGCCCGCATGTCTATTCCACCTCCGGCTCTCTCAACATCGGCACGGTGACGGATCGCAGCGGCACGGTGCTGCTGGATACGACCGATGGCAGAGACTATGCCAAGGATGCCACTGTGCGCAAAGCCACCGTCCATCTGCTGGGTGACCGGGAGGGCAATATTCCCAGCGTCATTCTCAACCGGTATGCCGAGAAGCTGGTAGGCTTTGACCTCTTGAACGGAACCTACAGTCTGGCACAGGGACAGGGCGCCTGTGAGCTGACCATCAGTGCCCAGGTGCAGAGCATTGCCCTGCAGGCGCTCAACGGCAGAAAGGGCACTGTGGGCGTCTATAACTACAAAACCGGCGAGATCCTCTGTGCCGTTTCCTCTCCCACCTATGACCCGGACAATGTGCCGGACATTGCCAACGACACCACGGGCGCTTATGATGGAGCTTATGTAAACCGATTCTTCAATACATCCTACACCCCCGGCTCCATTTTTAAGATCCTGACCACAGCGGCGGCCATTGAGACAATCCCGGACATTGACGAGCAGACCTTTACTTGCAACGGCACCGTCATTGTGGGGGGCGAGACCATCACCTGCGAGGGCGTACACAATTCCATCTCCTTCAAGGATGCTTTTGCTCACTCCTGCAACTGTGCCTATGCGGACATTTCCACCCAACTGGGGGCAAAGACTCTGACCAAATACACCGAGCAGGCGGGAGTTATGGACTCCCTGACGGTGGACGGCCTGCACACGGCAGAGGGAAATTTTGACCTGAGCGACGACAGCGCCAACAACGTGGCCTGGGCTGGCATCGGTCAGCATCTGGATATGATCAATCCCTGCCAGTATATGACCTTTATGGGCGCCATCGCCAACGGCGGCACGGCGGCCGAGCCGTACCTTGTGGCCTCCGCCCGGTGCGGCACGGACAGCCGATATACTGCGGATACCAAAATGACCGACCGGGTGATGCAGACGAGTACGGCCGCCAAGCTGGAAGAAATGATGGCGTATAATGTGCAGAACGTCTATGGAGCGTGGAATTTCCCCAGCGTAAAGGTCTGCGCCAAGTCCGGCACGGCGGAAACCGGGGCAGGGCAGACGCCCAACGCCATGTTTGCAGGCTTTGTGGCCGACGAGGAGTACCCTCTGGCGTTTATCGTGGTGGTGGAAAACGGCGGTTCGGGCAGCGCTGTGGCTGGCCCCATCGCAGGGACGGTTCTGCAGGCCTGCATCAATGTAATGGATGCGGAATAAAACGGCCGCCCACGATAGAGAGAAGAACATCTTATCAGAGTTGTGAACAAGCGCCTGAAAGCCTTTGCTTTCGGGCGCTTATGCCTGACATGACCCATCTTTTGCAGGTGCGCGGGAGCAAAACAATAAAAAATGCAGAAAAATAAGAAGGAACACTTGACTTTTGAGCAAATTCCTTGTATCATAAATGGGCTGGTTTCGTGACGGACAGGAAACCAACCCGCCATGGAGAGGTGGCTGAGCTGGCCGAAGGCGCACGATTGGAAATCGTGTAGGCGTTAATAGCGTCTCAAGGGTTCGAATCCCTTCCTCTCCGCCATAATTCCCGGAAGCCCTGTATTTTCAAGGCTTCCGGGAATTTTATATTGTATAAAGAAAACTACCGTCAATGTCAGTGGCCATGGTTTGAAATCGTTGCGGATTTGTGGTATGTTGAGGTTGACAAATCATAATTTGTATACAGGACAGCCATGTCTAATTGAAGAAACACGGCATTTCTCGCTTTGTGTCGTGTTCAAACGGTAAGACTGGCGCTATACTGGCAGCGGAAGGAGGGAATCCGTATGGATCAGAAAAAGATTGGAGCATTTCTGAAAGAGCTCCGAAAAGAAAAGGAGCTGACGCAGGAACAATTCGCAGAGAAGCTGAATGTATCTGGCAGGACGGTATCCCGTTGGGAGACAGGTAGTAATATGCCTGATATCGGTATGCTGGTCGAGATCGCTGATTTTTATGATGTTAGCATACCTGAAATCATGAATGGAGAAAGGAAAAGCGAGAATATGGATCAGGAAACAAGAGATACTGCGGTTGCTATGGCAGAATACAGCCGCAATGAGGTAAAGACCGGAAAACAAAAAATAGTTGGTATTCTGATGTCGGCATTCGGTATCTTCATCATTGTATCAGCACTGGCTATATTTCCAAGTGATAGCAGTTGGGGAAGCATTTATGCGATTTTTGGAAGCCTTTTCTTAGTTGCCGGTATATATCTCACCATCCGGCCAATGGTGGCGAAACGAAGTCTACGCATACTGATAGTCCTCGGATGTATGGTTCTGCTATTTGGAGCTTTTACGCTATCCGATTATATTGCAGTTACGCAGTTCCATCAGGTGCCAAGATTCCGATATGAAACAAGTTACGATTCACGGAATCCCGATCAATTAGAGTATAAAACCATATTTTTCACAGCGGTTCGGAAAAATCCCGGAACAAAGGAGGAGCAAGTCTTTATAGATACCGGTAATTCAAACCAGGAAAAGAGTTGGTCTGAACAGGACATTATTTCCATGTTTTCTCGTGTAAAGGAAGCACATTGGGAATATGCAGACTGCGTGTTAATTCCGGATCATGCCAGTAACCGTATTGGAGCAGTACTTTTCTGGGATGATAAGAAAGAAACAAGCAATGTCGCGTTCTTTGACGCGGACGGGTACTTTCAACAGTGCGGCGCATATGCAAAAATGTGCGAGGAACCGGATTTTACTTATCTCGGGGATGGTTCGGTTACATTTAAGCTGGAAACAGATGACGGGACAATCTATCACTACACGCTTACCATATCGCTGGATGGCTGCAGTGTGAATTACAAAGCGGAGGATGATTTGCCGGAAGGACAATAGATTCCGGTAAATCCATGTCATACAAACCCCCTCCTGCCTTGATCTCAGATCAGGGCAGGAGGGGGGTTGCTTCTCAGGCGCGGTCAGTCCAGCGTGGTGGGGAAGACCTTGCCGTCTTCTACTTTATAGATATAGTCGCAGTTCTCAATGGTGGTCAGCCGGTGGGCGATGACAATGATGGTTTTTTCTTTGCTCAGTTGATTGATAGAGGCCATGACGGCCTTTTCCGTATCGTTGTCCAGAGAGGAGGTGGCCTCGTCAAAGAACAGAATGTCCGGGTCGTAATACAAAGCGCGGGCAATGCCGATGCGCTGGCGCTGGCCGCCGGAGAGGCGAACGCCCCGTTCGCCTACCACAGTGTCCAGCCCGTCTCTCAGTCCCCGTACAAAATCTGCAAGCTGGGCATCCTCCAGCGCTTTCCAGACCCGTGCGTCGTCGATCTGATCGTCATAGACGCCCAACGCCACATTGGCGCGGATAGTCTCATCCGTGAGGTAGATGCTCTGGGGTATGTAGCCGATGTGGGACTGCCACTCGGCATAGTCGTCCCGGATGTCCACGCCGCCATAGAGCACGCGCCCCTGCTGGGGCTCCAGCAGACCAAGAATAATGTCCACCAGTGTGGTTTTCCCTGCGCCGGTGACACCGACAATACCCACGGACGTACCGCGCCGAATGTTCAGGCTGACGTCCCGCAGCACGGGCTCGTCCGTATTGGGATAGGTAAAGGTGATGTGGTCGATGGAAATGTCCTGCTCCTGGCGCTGACGCTTTTTGACGGCTCTGGGGCGCTGTGCGGGCTCCTCTGAAAGACTGTCAGTAATGTTTTCACAGATGGAGTCAAGAGAGGGCATATGGAAGCTGATGGAGTTGATGATGCTGTTGATCTGATTGGCGCTGGGCAGCAGCCGCACAGCAGCAATGCCGAAAGCGGTCAGAGTGGGAACAAGGCTGGTCAAGTCGGCGTGACTGGCGATCTTAATCGCCACGACGGAGAGAACGCCGCCGACACAGAAGATCTCGATCAGGTGCTTGGGCAGTCCGGAGAGCAGCACATATTTGCGCTGGTTTTTCACATAGGCTGCACCATTGGAGGAATAGGCGTCAACGAAATACTGCTCTCTGCCCATGACTTTGACTTCCTTGATGCCGCCCATGGACTGGTGCATGGCCTTGTACATCCGCATGCTCAGGCGGCGGCTCTCCTGGCCGGCAGCGCGCATCCTGCTGCGGACGATGAGAAAATAAAGACCCGAGCAGATGGCCAGAGCGATCACGATGGAAAAGGTCAGGATGGGATCCACGCTGATCAGGAAAATCACAAGGGCAATGGAGATCAGGACAGCGGCCACAAGGGAGATGAGGTTCATCACCAGAGTAAAGGCGTTGGTGACGTCGGTGTTGATAGAGCGCATGATCTCTGCCAGATTGTGCTGCAGATGGAACGTGTAGGGCTTGTGCATATAGCAGTTGAGCAGCTTTGCGGAGGTACGGAAGCGGTTTTTGGTCAAAAACGTGTTCTGGATCACAGACAGGAGCATCATATAGATGTTTTTGACTACATAAACCCCAATGAGGATCACTGTCAGTGAAAAAAGCACATCCATCGTGGACTCCGCCCCAATTATACGCTGCAGAAACTGATACCAGGAGGCGCTTTCGAGGGAGGCGGGATTGACCAGTACACTGACAAAGGGCAGGATCATTGACACGCTGAAAAAGTCGAATACCGTGCCAATGAGAATCAGAAAAAACAGCCCCACAAAGCGCAGACGCTGATCTCTGGGAAAGACGATACAGAGTTTTTTCAGCAGGGGAACGTGCTTAAAACGGGATTCTTCCATGGTGCGGCACCTGTTTCCTTCGTGAAATGGATATGGCTCACACAGCAAAACCGGAGGAATCCGGGGAAGAAGCTGCAAGACCATATTTTGTTTATTTTACCACATCAGAAAAAGAAAGTAAATGCCGGAATGATCCCCCGAAGGAAACCGATGCCCACGGGCAAAGCGCTATGTACCGGCGGCGAGCTGCCGCCGTGCAATTATTTGCGGTTTTCCTGCTGGTTCTGCTGATTCTGCTGATTCTGTCTCTGCTGCTGGTTCTGCTGGTTCTGCTGGTTCTGCTTCTGCTGCTGGTTCTGATTATTGCGATTTTCCATTTTGAAAATCCTCCTGAGAATTTGTCGGATATTTCCGCGCAACTAGTTTGCCCTGATCCGGCTTATTTATCCCGCGACGGGAAAATCAGCGCTGCCAGCAGGGCGAAGAACACGGCGGCCGTGATTCCGCCTGCCGTGGCTTTCAGACCGCCGGTAAGGACGCCCAGAAGCCCCTGGGTCTCAACGGCTTCCCGAACGCCCTTGGCCAACAGATAGCCAAATCCCGTCAGGGGCACCGTGGCGCCTGCGCCTGCCCAGTCTATCACATATTGGTACAGTCCCAGACCGCCCAGAATCACGCCCGCCACCACATAGCTGACCAGAATCCGCGCCGGAGTCAGCTTGGTGCGGTCGATCAGGATCTGTCCGATCAGACAGAACAGACCGCCTACCAGAAATGCTTTGAGATAATCCATAGGCTCAACTCCTTTCCGAGCGGATTGATACGGCGTGGCACACGGAGGGAACCGACTCGCCCTGCTGGGTGGAAACCGGGGATAAAAGAGCGCCTGTGCCGCAGAACAGTACTCGGTTCAGCTTTCGCAGCGCCATCTGGCGCAGCAGAAAGCCGCACAGCACCACGGCGCTGCATCCGCAGCCGGAGCCGCCGCAGTGGACGTCCTGCTTTTTCAGATCGTAGATCATGGTGCCGCAGTCGTCATAGCGGCTGGCGATGGACACGCCGTCGCGGCGGAACAGCTCAATGACCAGCTCCTTGCCCAGCTTTCCCAGATCTCCGGTGACGATCAGATCATAGTCCTCCGGGGCAAGGGAGAAGTCGTCAAAATGGGCGCGGATGGTCTCATAGGCCGCCGGAGCCATGGCCGCGCCCATGTTGTTTGCGTCCTTGATGCCCTTGTCCACAATGGTTCCCACCGTAGCACCGGTAATATAGGGGCCGCGCCCCTCCGCCTGCAGCACGATGGCGCCCGAGCCGGTGACCGTCCATTGGGCGGTAGGGGTGCGTTGGCCGCCGTAGCCCAGAGGGAAGCGGTACTGGCGTTCTGAGGAGGCAAAGTGGGAGGAGGTCAGTGCGGCAGCGCAGGCGGCATAGCCGCCGGAAATGGCCGCAGAAGCCATGAGCAGGGACTCGGCCATGGTGGAACAGGCGCCGTAAAGGCCCAGCGCCGGAATCCCGGTGCCCCGCAGAGAGAAGTTGGAGCCGATGCACTGGTTGAGAAGGTCACCGGAAAAGATAACGTCCAGATCCTGATTGGTGAGGGAAGCCTTTTTCAGCACGGTTTGCAGCGCCAGCTTTTGCATCTGGTTTTCCGCCTTTTCCCAACTGGACTGGGCAAATTTTGTGTCCTGGCTGACAAGGTCGAAATAGGTTTTCAGGGGACCTTCGCCCTCTTTTTTGCCCACCACGGAAGCGGCGGCTTTGATCGAGGGGGGAGAGGCAAAGCAGATGCTTTGCCTGCCGCGATGCTGGGTTGTCATATGCACACCTTCCATTTGATACGGTTTTTTCCCGGCGCAGCTTTCGCCGCAGCGAAAGTGTCCGGGTCAGAAAACCTGTGTTATTCAATGGTAGTATGTGAGAAAAACAAAAAAATATCGGCAGGAATCCTGCCGATATTTCATATTCAGCGGCCGCCGCGATTGCAGCGACCGCTGATTTTCCAATTTTTAGCCCAGTCTTCTGCCGCAGACGAAGCGGGAAGAATAGTAGCTCTCGCTCATGCTGGAGATGATGACGCCGCTTCTGGAGTTTGCCGCATGGATGAACTTGCCGCCGCCGATGTAGATGCCGGCATGGGTGGCAGCCTCGGAAGAGGAGTATGTACGGGCAAACAGGACGATGTCACCGGGCTGCAGATCGTTCCAGCCCACATAGGAGCCGGCGCTGAGCTGGGCGGCTGCGGTACGGCCGATGGAATAGCCGAACTGCTTTGCCACATAGCTGGTCAGCCCGGAGCAGTCAAAGCCGGTAGCGGGAGAAGAACCGCCGTAGACGTAGGAGTAGCCAAGGAACTGCTGGGCATAGGTGGCGATCTTCTGACCAAGAGAAGTGGCCGCGGGCGCGGAAGCGCTGCTGCCGGAGGAGGAAGCGGAACTGCCGCTTTCCTTGTAGGTGTTGCCCTCGCTGCCGTAGTTGGCATAGGGCTTTTCCAGCAGAGTCAGTAGGTCGCTGCGCACATAACCGATGTTGCCGTTATAGGAGACTTTGTACCAGGAGCAGTTAAAGCCGATGATAAAGCAGGTCTCTCCGGCGGGTGCCTGAGCCACAATGCCGGTGTCCGTGCCGGGGCCTTTGCGTACGTTGCTGGAGCTGTCAAAAGAGGCGTAGCCGATCTTGACGTTTTCCTTTTCCTTAAAGGTGATGTAGTCAGCATGCATATAGCCGATGTCCAGATTGTAGTTGACCAGATACCAGTCACCGACCTTTTTGATGATGACTACGCTGTCGCCCTGATGGGCGGTGGCAAGCACTTCACTGTCCGTGCTGTCGTCAGCACGCAGACGCAGGGAACTGGCTTCCACAATACCAATACCGGTTTTCAGCTCGGTGGCGTCCGCGCAAAGAGTCAAGGCGCAGACAGAGACGATAAGAACCGTCAAAACGAGCAGCACTCTGTAAATCCGTTTCATATGTACCTCCGCTTTCAGAAACTACTTGGACGCCAGGGCTCTTTCAAGCCAGACACAGCCAAAATCCAAAGCCGTGTAGAAGCCGTCCTTCTCGCTTTTCTTTACGATCCTGTCGCGGGACTTCACAGAGGGATCCGTGAGCTGAAGCTGAACGGAAACCTTTGTGGCCAGATCAAGATCCTCAAACTTCTTCGATTCCAGAACCTGAAGCATTACAATGTACTTATCGGCCATGGAACCGTAATAGATGAGATTGTCCTTGCGCATCAGGGGATGCCCCTTATACATCAGGACTTCATTTTTCTCAGACATGTGTTCCTCCTCTGATTAAAATGTAACCAAATTGTAACACATTGCAATTATTTTGTCAACCACTTATTTGCTTTTTGCAAGAAATAGTAGCAAATAAGCGAAGCGTGTCACAACCGGCCCGAGGTGCTGTGGTATAGAAAACGGATTTTTGGATCTTGAAAGCGGGTACATATGAAATTGTAAGAGTGCCGGGGATGCAGTGACGGGGGTACAAGGGGAGGGCTGCGGCAAAGACGGCGTCAGACCGTCCTGCTGCAGCCCCCGCGGCCTAGTCGAACAGGTAGTGCCGGACGATCTCCTGCATGACCTCGTCCCGGTCAAGCCGACAGATCAGGGCGCGCGCGTTGTTGTGGTTGGTGATGTAGGTAGGATCCTCGGACAGGAGGTAGCCTACGATCTGATTGATGGGGTTGTAACCCTTTTCTGTCAGCGAGTTGTAAACAGAGGTCAGGATCTGCTTCATCTCGCTGTTTTCCTCGCCCGTTACACGGAACTTGATGGTATTGTCATCCATGAGGGATCCCTCCTTCTGATATTATTATTGTTATCATACCCTATTTTATACAAAAAGTAAAGGCAGAAACTGGAAATATCTCAGCAAAACCCGCCTGTGACAGAACCGTTATTTTTCTCGGACGTCTGCATCACCCACAAAGAACAGCGCCACGGCGCCCGGCCCCAGATGAGAGGCAGTTACCGGCTCGTGGGGGAGCAGAAGAAGCTGTTCGGGCGGATGCTTCTGAACAATCAAAGAGGCCAGAAGCTCCGCGTCTTCCCGGCTGTCTGTATAGGTGATGCCCACCACGGAGGCGTCGGTGACGTCGGAGGCGTAGCGTTCAGCCAGCGCCTGAATGATCCGTCTTTTGCCCCGGTATTTGCCGCAGGCGACGATCTTGCCCTCGCTGCTGCCTTTGAGCATGGGCTTGATGCCCAAAGCGGAGCCGACAACGGCGGCCACGCCGCTGATGCGCCCGGTGCGGCGCAGATGCTTCAGGTCGTCCACAAAGAAGATCTGGCAGATGCGCGGCCGGTACTGCAAAAGCGCCTGCTCCGTTTCTTCCAGCGTCTTTCCCTGCCGGCGCAGCTCCGCCGCCTGCAGCACCAGAAGTCCTTCTCCCAGACCGGCGCCCAGACTGTCCACCAGACAGATGGCACGCTGGGGATAACGGCTGAGCATCTCCTTTCTGGCGATCTGCGCCGAGTCAAAGGAACTGCTGACGCCGGAGGACAGGCCGATATACAGTACGTCCTGTCCCTGCTGCAGAAGCGGCTCCATGGCATCTATATAGCTGCCCGGGCTGATCTGGGAGGTGGTGATGGCGGCGGCGCCGTGGAGGGCGTCAAAATACCGCCGGTCATGAAATTCCTCCAGATCCGTGCAGGTGTATTCCTTGCCGTCGATAAAGTATAAAAAAGGAATGGCCTGAATGTCGTTTTGAAGAAGCTGTTTTTTGGTCAGATTTGAGGGGGTGTCGGTAAGAATGGAAAAGCTCATAGCCTTGCTCCGTTTCTGTATGATTTCAAGGATGGGGTCATTATATCCCTGCCCGATGGCCAATGCAACCAAATTCACCCCTTTGGGGCTCTACTGTTCTGTCGGGCAAAATAGAGCTTTGAAAGAGGCTCTACTGTCAGTAGAGTAGCCTCTACCGGAGAAAAAATCCGCCCTTTTGTAAAAAATCAGAGGAAAAAGAGAAGCCGTTCCGATCCCTGGGGGAAAAAACAAATAATCCGCCCCTGACCCACAGCCGGGGAATGGGCTGCGCGCAGAGGGGCAGATGCAGACGCCGCAGGCGGCTTCTATGCCGCCTGCGGCGTCGAAATGAATTATGGGTTCTTCAGAAACGTCTCCAATTCCCCGTCAGTGAGCGGGCGGTCTTCTGCAAAGGTGCGTTCCACCAGCGCCCGCAGCGTTCGACGGACTTCCGCCTCTGGCAGCCGGTGCTTTACGGTTTGCCGCGCCTGCGGCAGCCATTGGAGAATCTCGTCAATACGGGAGGGAAGAAGATCGCCGATCTGCTCTTTCAGATAGATGGCGGCAGTGGGGGAAGCACCGCCGGTACTGACGCCCACACATAATTGCTGAGTACATACCAGAGAGGGAAAGATAAAATCGCACAGTTCCGGAAGATCTACAGCGTTGACGGGGATGTGCCGCGCCCGGCACAGGGCGGCGATCTGTTCGCTCAGGCTGGGTTCCTCGGCTACCACCACAAAGGCGGGCGCCGGTTCCAGATCTCCGGCACAGAACGGCCGTTCTTCCGTCACAATGCCGTCCATGGCCTTGATCTCGTCGGAAATCCGGGCGCAGATCACATGGAGCCGGGGAGAAAAGGGCAGCAGGCGCGCAATCTTTTCCTGTGCGTGCCTGCCGCCGCCGCAGATGAGAACGCGGCGTCCGGCCAGATTCAGAAACATGGGGAAATGGTTCATGGCCTTTCGCTTCTTTCATAGTAATACTCCGTGCCGCCGGGGACGGCTATCTGCCCCACGCCCACGCCGTAGACCTCCCGCAGAATATTGGAGCGGAGAATCTCCGCCGGCGTACCGGCTTTTTCCATCCTCCCGTCCGCCATGACGGCGATCCGGTCAGACAGCTTCAGCGCCAGCAGGATGTCGTGGAGTACCAGCACCACCGTTTTGCCGCTTTTGGCCAGCGCTTTGACCGTATCGGCCAGTTTCCACTGCTGGCCGATGTCCAGATAGGTGGTAGGCTCGTCCAGAAAGATCACGTCGGAACGCTGACATAGCGCCATGGCGATATAGACCTTTTGCCGCATTCCGCCGGAAAGCTCCGCCAGCCGCGCCTGCGCCAGATGGGAAATGCCCATCTGCTCCATGGCATCCTGCGCAATTTCCATGTCCTGCCGACTGTACCGCCGGGGATAACTGAGGTAGGGAAATCTGCCGTGGAGCACCATCCTGCCCACGGTGATGTCGGGCACGCTTTTGCCCTGCGCCAGATAGGCGATTCTTTTGGCAATCTCCGTACACGAAAGGTCTTTGAGATTACAGCCGTCCAAGAGGACTTCGCCCCGGCGCACGGGGACGATGCCCAAAACGGCTTTGAGCAGGGTGCTTTTGCCGCAGCCGTTTTGCCCGATGAGGGTGGTGATCTGCCCCGGATGGCAGCAAAGGCTCACCCCCCGCAGCACCTCCTGCCTGCCGTAACCGGCGTGGAGGTCTTTCAGCTCAAGCATGGCGGTGGCCTCCCTTCAGCCGCAGCAGCAGCAAAACGAACACCGGGCAGCCCATGACGGCCATGAGAATGCCTACGGGCAGCTCATAGGGGGCAAAGGCCAGCCGGGAGATCAGGTCGCACAGGCATACAAATACCCCGCCGAAGACGGCGCACAGAGGCAACAGACGGCGGCTTTCGTTGCCGATGAGCCTGCGCACGAAATGGGGCACGATCAGGCCGATGAAGCCGAGAAGCCCGGCAAAGCTCACTGCCGCCCCGGCCAGCAGAGCGGACAGCGTCAAGAATAGAATCCGGTATTTTCCCACCCGCAGGCCTACGCTTTGGGCGGTCTCGTCTCCCAGAGATACCACATCCAGCTCGTTGCACAGGGTAAACAGCACCGCCAGCGCCAGCAGAATCATAATTCCGGCGGGAATCAGCCGGGGATAGGATACGGAAGAAAATCCGCCCACCCGGAATTCCGTTGTCAGCATGGCCACGTCGGGATCCAGTACGGCGATGGACTCACTGGCGGCGTTGAGCATACTGTTGAGCGCCACGCCGCTGAGGATTACGGTGGTCTTGGAGACGGCTGTGCTGCGGGCAAACAGGGCGATGAGCAGAACCGTGATCAGACTGCCCAGAAAGGCTGCCGCCGAGACGGCGAAGCCGGACAGCGCGCCCAGAGCACAGGCAACGGTCACGCCCAGCCCTGCGCCGGCATTGACGCCGATGATGCTGGGCGAGGCAAGCTGGTTTGCCAGCACGTTTTGCAGCACCGCTCCGGCCACGGCCAGCGCGGCACCTGCCAGAAGACAGGCCGCCGTGCGCGGGAGGCGGGAATAGAGCAGAATGTTTGTGCTGATGCGGGAGCCGTTCCCCCCCAGAAGCCGAAACAGCTCACCCGGGGAAAAGCGGACGCTGCCCAGCGACAGACTGAGAAAGGCGACGGCTGCCAAAGCCAGGATGCCGCCGGTGAGCAGGCAGACAAACTTCTTTCTACTGGCCATACAGAATGTTCTCCAGATTTTCATAGGCCTCGGCGAACCGGGCGTTGGGCTTCAGGTTATACAGGCGCTTGTCCATGAAATAGACCTGCCCGTTTTTC
>JAQYBZ010000055.1 GCA_029003235.1 Bacillota bacterium | reverse complement strand
TGCAAGCCTCACAAGCATCTGCCGGAAACATTCCGTGCCGTAAAGACCCGGGGATACCTGACGGCCATAGCCGCCGCAGCCGCGTCCGCCGCAGCGCGTCCGTCAAAGACGCCGAAAACCACAGAGCCGGTTCCCGTCAGGCACGCGCCCAGCGCGCCGTTTTCCAGCAGCTCCCGGCAAATCTGCCCCACCACGGGGAAGTCTGCCTCCACCACCGGCTGAAAGGCGTTGCTGAGCAAGCCGGCAATGCGCGGGATACTGCCGTCGGTAATGGCCGCCGCCATGGCTCCGTTGTCCGGCCGCCGGGTGACGCCCACCAGATCCAGCCGAGCGAACAGCGCCGGTGTGGAGGCGGAAAAATCCGGCTGCACCAGCACATAGGTCATGGCCTCCGGCAGCTTCGGCAGGGGCGTGAGGATTTCTCCCCTGCCCTCCGCCAAGGCGGTAACGCCCAACTGGCAGAAGGGTACGTCGCTGCCCACCATCAGGCCGATGCTCCGCAGATCGGCGTCTTTCAGCGCGCCGTAATGGCGGTTTAGGGCGCTCAGCACCGCTGCGGCGTCCGCGCTGCCCCCTGCCATGCCCGCCTGCATGGGAATCTGCTTTTCAATAAAAATATCCAGCCCCTGCGGGTCTTCGCCTATGACGTCAAAATACAGCCTGGCCGCTTTCCAGCACAGGTTTTTCTCTCCCTGCGGCACCTCTGCCCTGTCACAGCGCACCTGCCAGGGCAGACCAGTGCCCAGCCGAATCTGCAACGTATCAGACAGAGAAACGGGCGTCATCACGGAGCGCAGGGCATGGTAGCCATCCGGCCGCCTGCCCAGCACATCCAGCGTCAGATTCAGCTTGCCCCAGGCTTTCCGGGTCAGGCAGATCACTTGATCCTTCTGCCTTCCAGATAGTAGCGCTTTTCTCTGGCGTGACCCATGGAGAAGGTCTTTCTGGGCAAAACGCCGTCGGCGATCACGCCGCGGAAGAGCTGGCTCTTTTCCATGGCAGGCAGCAAAAAGCCGATGGAACCGGGCTTCTTTGCCAGCTCGATGAGGGCGTCGTTGTCATGGATGTAGTCCACGACTCCGGCGTTTTCCTTGAGGTAGTCGTCCAAAAAGCCCTGCAGCGCGCCCACGGCCAACTGGCTTCTGGCTCTGTCCAGATAGACGGTACCGCTCTTTTCCCCGATGTACCACTCTACGGGATAGCCGCCCTCGGCGCAGGCGGTCTGCTCCAGTACCTGCAGCAGCTTTTCCGGATCGGTGTTGGCCACTACCCGGTGGATGGGCTCAAAGACCTGCGCCTCGTCATGAATGTTCTCCAGCTCCACCAGTGCAAAGCGTGCCGGGTGATTGCTCAGATCCTTGTCCGGGTTGTTCTTTTTCAGTTCTTCATAGCAGCTCTTGGCCGTGGCAAGGCTGTGGTTGCCGTCACCCACGGCAAAGACCATGGGCACGCCGGGCAGCCCCTCGTACTTTTTGCCCACCTCGGCGCTGTATCTGGTCAGCCGTTCGTTAAAGGCGTCTACGTCGCCGCCTTCCACCAACCAGCCGGTGATGTGGCCGCCGCCCATCATCAAATCAAAATCGTACAGCTTTTTCAGGCTGTCCTTCTTTGCGCCAATGGGCTCAATGAGTACCTTTTCATGGTCGTCGCAGAGCATGAGCACATGGGGCAGCTCCACAGGCGCATCCCGGCGCACCCGCTGTCTGGGCGGAATCCGTTCGGGCACCGTGCGCTCCGTCGCCCGGATGGGAGAGGTGGCGCCGGGCGTATAGTCGTAAGCGTCCAGATCCACTGCGCCCACCAGACCCTTGCGGATGGAGCCGTTTTCCAGCGTGCGCTCCACATAGATCAGGCTGTTGGGACAGGTCTTGAAAATATTCTTCTGCATATACTCCGCCATGGTGGCATTGATCTTCCGGGTGTGTTCCGCCTCCACGGCAGTACCCAGCTCAGCCTCGGGGAGGATCAGGTTGATGGTAGACGGCGCACCGTCCGCAATTCTTCGCACCTCGTCCCAATAGCTCTGGTCGGAGGTAAACTGATCGCAGGCGATTACCGCCCACTTTTCCATGGATTCCACATCGGGGAGCAGAATGTCAGCAGGCAAAAAAGCGTTCATAGTCAGACAACCTTTCTTATCGTGATTACGGCGAGACAAGGTCTTTCTTTCGCCATTCTAACAGAAATTATACTACATTTTTTTCAATATGCAAACAGTTTCTGCGGCAGAATTTGTTAAAAACTTATAAACATTCGCTGCAAACCCCAAGCCTTTCCAAAAATTCAGCGGGCGCAGGCAATACTCCGGCATAAAAAGCGGTTTTGCTGCCCTGCGGACGGGAATACACGATATATTTTTCAAAAAAAGCATGATTTTTGCCCCGGCGGACATACTAGCTTTACAATATCTGATTTTGGAGGCTGTTTTATGGACACCGTGGCGCTGATTTTGTCTATCATCGGCTCCCTGAACTGGGGGCTTGTGGGTATCTTCAAATTTGATCTTGTGGCCTGGATCTGCGGCGGTCAGGGATCGATTGTGGCAAGAGTTATCTACACCATCATCGGTCTGGCCGGTCTTTGGTGCATTTCCCTCCTCTTCCGCGACAGAAAGGCCAAGACAGACGAGTAGACAAAAGGCGGCGCCGGAATCATCCGGCGCCGTGCCTTTTTATTCGCCTTTTATCATCCGTCGTCCTGACTGAAGTTGCAGCGGACGATACAAGTGCCGGTGGACTCGCCCACTTTTGCCGTGATCGTCACCGTGCCCGCCGAGACCGCTTCTACATAGCCGTTATCGCTGACCTTGGCCACAGACTCGTCTTCGCTGCTCCAGATCACGTCCGTACCGGCGGGAACGTTGGTCACCTCCAGCGTCGTGTGTTCACCGGGATTAAAAAACGTGATGTCCTCGCTGCTCAGCTCCAGCGGTTCGCCGGGATCATATTCAGTCTGGGTCGTCGGCTCTTCCATCAGGCAATCCACCCGGCACATGGCCGTGGCGTTGCCGCAGCGCACGGTGATATAGGCCTCGCCGCCGGTAATCGCCGTCACAATTCCATCCTCCGCCACCGTCACCACAGCAGGATTGCTGCTGGAAAAGGACACCGGTTCCTTGCAGTCGTTGGGCACCGGCATGGCGGCAAGCTGCAGCGTCTCTCCCTCCTGATCAAAAATCAGGTTGTCCACATTGAGAACAATGCCCTTACAGCCCGTATCCGTTCCCTCGTCTTCTTTGTCGGCGGCGTTCCGGACAGACAGGGTCTCATAGAGCCTGGAGCGGATCACGCCGCCGCGCCAGAGCAGGTAGGAGCCGCCGATACCCAGCGCCAGCAGCAGAAACACCACCGACACCACCTTGAACCCAACGGGAATGGCGGTGCGGGTCGGCTCTTCCGCCTCCCGGGGCGGCTGTGTGTCCGCCGGACGGCAGCGGGACGCAGCCGACGCAGCGGGACGGGACGTCGGTCCGGCGCTTGCAGACTGGGGCTTTGGCGGTTCCCGCCGCATCTCCGGCGTGCCGTCTTCCTGGGGTACGCCCCCTCTGCGCCTCTGGCGGCGCTGCTGCCGCTCCAATTCCTCCTGCTGCTGCAGGTACCGTTCTTCTTCCTCCGCTGCGGCCTTTTTCTCCGCCCGCAGCCTCCGCTTTTCATCCTTTTCTGCCAGGCGCTTTTCCACTCTCCGCTGCCGGCGCTCTTCCTCGGTAATGCGGCGGCGATGCACCGGTTCATAGTCGCTTTTCGGCGCAGGCTCCCCGCACAGCGGACAGTTTTCAAGCTGAAGATCATATAGCTGCCCGCATCTGGGGCATACATTTTTGTTCAGCATAGCTACC
>JAQYBZ010000054.1 GCA_029003235.1 Bacillota bacterium | reverse complement strand
ACACAGCCAGTGCCATTTGGCACTGGCTGTGTTGCTATTTTTTCTGCCTTTAACTTTTCTTTATTCTTTCTTTGCGTTTTTTTATCCTTTTCTGTGTATTCTGGTGTCAATAGGAAAGCGAACCAAATTGTCCCGCGGATTTTTCGTTTCTTTGTCCCTCTCTACACTTTACGTTTTGTGCTTGCATCATACACTTCACGGGACAACTTGGGATCGCTTTTCCTATTTTTTGTATTATAGGGAACTTCAGGGTGGCTTGCGCGTCTGATACGCGCAAGCACAAAACGGGAACTCTGTGAGATCCACAATAACGTCCTGCTGATGCCCATTGACTCCGATCCGATCCTTGCAAAGGAAGCTACCGTTACGGAGCTGACCCTCCTCGACGGCCAGTTGCCCGACACTTCGAAGATTATCGTGGGGCTGGAAACCAACATCTGCCGCCACAGATGATTCATCACTGCTGAAAAGCAGCCAGTGCCATTTGGCACTGGCTGCTTTTCTCTTCTCTATGGGAAGGATACAGGCTTGGGCCGCTGCCCTGCCCTTTTCCGGTCTCAGCGGCCTGCCCGGAGCATATCCTGCTTGATGTCCCAGAGCTTTTGGGACAGATCCACATAGTACACATGGGGGTTGTCAAAGCGCTTGACCTCGTCCCAGAGGGCATCCACCTGCTGTAAGCAGTAGGCACGGATCTCCTCCAGCGTGGGAAGCTGATAGACCAGCTTGCCCTCCTTGAAGATGGGCACCAGCAGTTCTTTGGCTGTAAAGTTGTAGACCGTTTTCCGCTTCCAAGTGGCCTCCGGGTCGAAGATCTCCAGATCCTGCGTGTCGTCCACGGTCTCGTCATGGACGCACAGATAGTCTGCGATGGCCTTGCCCGTATCGTTGCCGAAGAAGCGATAGACTTTCTTAAAGTGGGGATTGGTGATCTTTCCCACATTCTCACTGATTTTGATTTTCGGCTGGATGTTCCCCTGCTCGTCCTCCACGGCGCAGAGCTTGTAAACACCCCCGAAGACCGGTTCACTGCGGGCGGTGATCATGCGCTCGCCCACGCCGAACATATCGATACAGGCGCCCTGGCGCAGAATGTCCTGAATGATATATTCGTCCAGCGAGTTGGATACGGAGATCTGACACTCCGTCCAGCCCGCCTCGTCCAGCATCTGCCGGGCTTTTCTGGTCAGATAGGCCATGTCGCCGGAGTCGATACGGATGCCGCATTTCTTGATGCCCATAGGCTTGAGCACTTCATTAAAGGCGCGAATGGCGTCGGGAATGCCGCTTTTCAGGGTGTTATAGGTATCCACCAGCAGCACCGCGTTGTTGGGGTAGATCTCACAGTAGCGCTTGAACGCCTCATACTGGCTGTCAAACATCTGCACCCAGGAATGGGCCATGGTGCCGCCGGCCTTGACCCCGTAGAGCTGGTCGGAGACCGTACATGCTGTACCGTGGCAGCCGCCGATATAGGTGGCTCTTGCACCCAGAATGGCGCCGAAAGCCCCCTGTGCCCGCCGGGAACCAAACTCCAGTACCGTGCGCCCATTGGCAGCGCGGACGATGCGGTTGGCCTTGGTCGCAATCAGGCTCTGGTGGTTGAGCACCAGCAGCACATAGGTTTCAATGAGCTGTGCCTGAATGGCCGGAGCGCGCACGGTCATGATGGGCTCCTGTGGAAAGATGGGCGTACCCTCCGGCACGGCGTAGATGTCGCCGGTAAAATGAAAATCGCGCAGATAGTTCAGAAATTCCTCACAGAAAATGTGCTTTCCCCGCAGAAATTCAATGTCCTCGTCGGAGAAGTGGAGATTCTGGATATAGTCCACAACCTGTTCCAGTCCTGCAGCGATGGCAAAGCCGCCGTGATCGGGCACATTGCGGAAAAAGACGTCAAAATAGGTAATGGTGTCCTGTTTTCCGCTGAGAAGATACCCGTTGCCCATGGTCAGCTCATAAAAATCGCAGAGCATGGACATATTGATGGAATCAATCATCGCTTTCACCTCAGTTGTATATTCTGTAGTCAGATTATACTCTATTACGCCAATCTTCGCAATTCTTTTTTTATTGACAATCGGCGCAGAAACGTTTACCATCATACTATACCCTGACAGGAGGAATACACAATGGAAATCTCAATCGGAACCAAGGGTCACGCGGAATCCTACGTCGATAAAGACGATACGGCCAGGGAGGTCGGCTCCGGCGATCTGCTGGTCTACGCCACGCCCTGTATGATCGCCATGATGGAATCAGCCGCCTGCGAAAGCATCGCGCCGTTTTTGGACGAAGGTCAAAGCAGCGTGGGCGTCAGCATGAACGTTACCCACGAGGCCGCCACGCCCGTCGGCATGGAAGTACGGGCAGAATCAGAAGTCACTGCCGTGGAGGGACGGAAGGTAACTTTCCGTGTCGCCGCCTACGACGAGGCCGGCCTCATCGGTCAGGGCACTCACACCCGTGTCATCATCGCCGCAGAGCGTTTTCTGGAAAAGACCTACGCCAAGCTGTAAGCAATAACTGCCGCAGACAAAGCCTCAACCCCGTTTCGCCTGCGGCATTCTATTCCCATATTGCTTATCTTTGCCCCAACGCTCTGCACGGCAGCAAACAGAAAGGAGGCAGCGGCATGACAAAACGGAACAAAAAAATTCTCTTCACCGGTGTGATCGTGCTGCTGCCCGCCGTTGCCGTTGCCTGTAGAGTCATCGAATACGCCTACCCCCTGAAAGGCTTGGGGCTGCTCCGTTCGGCCATCTATCTTGGCCTGTATACGGCTTGGGGCATATCTGTCCGCAGGCGCATCATCCAAGCCCAGGTGCGCCGATATTTGACGGCCATTACTGCTTTGATGATCTTCTGGTTTCTGGTGCGCACTGTCAAATATCACTTTGTTCCGGCTTTCTTTCCTCCCGCCGTACCCCGGTATCTCTGGTATCTGTACTATTTGCCCATCATCTTCATTCCTCTGCTGGCCGTATTCATAGCCATGGCTCTGGGCAAGCCGGAAAACTACCGTCTGCCCAGATGGACAGCTTTGTTTTACATCCCGGCAGCACTCCTGTTTCTGCTGGTCATGACCAATGACCTACATCAGCTTGTGTTTGTCTTTCCGGCAGACGCCACAGTTTGGGAAAGTGAGCATTATCAATATTCTGTAGGCTACTGGGCTGTGCTGTGCTGTGTGGGCATCTGCGTTTTGACGGCGTTGGTCACCATGCTTCTCAAGTGCCGCGTTCCCCGCCGCCGAACGGTTTTGCTGCGGCCTGTTTTTCCTGTGCTGACCATTGTGTTGTACGGCATTCTTTATATTTCCGGCGCACCCTGGCTGATGGTGATCGCCGGCGATATGACCGCGGTTTACTGTCTGCTGCTGGCAGCCACGCTGGAAAGCTGTATTCAGTGCGGCCTGATCCAGTCCAACAGCCATTACCGGGAGCTGTTTGACGCCTCCACGGTAGGCGCGCAGATCACCGACGAGAATTACCGTGTCTTACTGTCCTCCAGCACGGCGCAGCCCGTGCCCAAGGCCCTGCTGCGCCAGACGGCCAGCGGTCCTGTCATGCTGGAAAACGGCATGCGGCTTCTCGGCGCGCCCATTCGGGGCGGTCATGTGATCTGGACGGAGGACGTGTCCGCTCTGGCATCGGTGCTGGAGGAACTCAACGACGCCAAAGAGAGTCTGGAGGACAGCAACAATCTGCTGCGTGCGGAATACGCCCTGAAAGCCCGGGAAGCGCATATTGCAGAAATGGACAGGCTGTATGACAATATGCAGCGGGACACGGCGCGGCAGATCTGCCTGCTGTCCCGGCTGATTGACGAATTTGAGCAGAGCAGTCAGGAAGCGGAACGGAAAGCGCTGCTGGGAAAAATGATCGTCATCGGTGCTTATCTCAAGCGCCGCAACAACCTGATCTTCTTTGCCGATAAGACACCGGAGGTGTCGGAGCAGGAGGTTTCCCTGACCTTTGGGGAATCTCTGGACAATCTGGAACTGACAGGCGTTGCCTGTGGCTTCCAGTCCCGGCTGACCCAGCCGGTTAAGACCACCGGGCTTATGGCCATGTATGATTTCTTTGAGGAGATCACAGAGCTTTCTCTTGGCCGCATGAGCGCCCTTACAGTGTGCGTGGAGCAGGACGGCACCGGCCTGACCGTTACCATCAATACCGATTCTTTCGCTGATCTTTCCCAGCTTGCCGGTTCCGGCGCCGCCGCTGTCAAGGACGAAGACGGCGAATGGCAGCTCACCCTGCGTTTGGGAGGTGACGAACCGTGAACCGGGGGAAACGAAATATGATAAAAGACGCCTTCGACCACCTGCCCAGCGGCGTCTGCTTCTTTGACCGCAATGGCGTGGTCACCCTTTGCAATCACCGGATGCACTGGCTGGCTTTTGCCCTGACGGGCAGGGACGTACAATATCTGGACGAAATGCTGGCGGTGCTGGAGGGCAAAACAGACGTCCCACGGGAAGACGACAGTTTTCTTTTGAATGACGGCAGCGTATGGCGCTTTTCCCGTCAGGAGGTCACCGTTCCCAACGGCGGCGCCTATACCCAGATTGTGGCCTCTGACGTCACGGAATTGTATTACCGGCAAAAGGAGCTGGAGCGGGACAACCAACGACTGGAACAGGCGGGGCGTCGCCTGCGCCGCCTTTCAGCCAACGTGGTTGCCGTGACCCGGGAGGAAGAAATACTGAACATGAAAATGCGCGTCCATGACGACATTGGACGCAGCGTCATTGCCACCCGCCGACTGCTGCAGCAGCAGCGCCCCACCGGTGAGCTGGATCTGACGCCATGGAAAAACGCCGTGCGTCTGCTGCGCCACGACAGCGAAAGTCCGGAGGACAAAGACGCGCTGGGACAGCTTGTGCAGGCTGCTGAGGGCATCGGCGTACACATTGTGTTAAATGGGACGCTGCCCGAAGACCCTGCCGCCGCCTATCTGCTCATTACGGCCATGCGGGAATGTGCCAGCAACGCGGCGCGTCACGCGGGTGCGTCGGAATTGTATGTGGCACTCAGCAGCCAAAAGGGTACGGCCGGCGCCTGTATTACCAACAACGGAATCCTGCCCAAAGGCGCCATGACGGAGGGAGGCGGCCTTTCCTCTCTGCGCACCCGCATTGAAAAGGCCGGCGGCAAAATGACCGTCCGCTGTAGCCCCGGATTTACCCTGACGGTGCGCGTTCCCTGCCGGGAGGGCGGGGAGATATAGCGGGATGCAGATGGGAAACAGCCAACAGCCATCCCCTCAAAAAGGAGACTTACTATGACGCGAGTATTGATCGTAGAAGACCAGCGCATGATGCGCGAAAGTATGGAAAGTTATATCCGCCAGAGCGACCGGTATACGCTGGCGGCCTCCATCGCCAACGCGGCGCTGGCGGAGATGAGCTGTATGCAGCATCCGGTGGATCTGGTTTTGATGGATGTCTGCACGGAAAACGACGAAAGCGGCTTTGAGGCCACCCAGAGAATCAAGGCGCGATTCCCCGGGGTCAAGGTGATCATCGTTACCTCCATGCTGGATTTCAGCTACCTCAACCGCGCCAGAGCGGCGGGCGCGGACAGCATCTGGTTCAAGGATGCAAGTCAGGAGGAACTGATGTCCGTGGTGGAACGCACCATGAACGGCGAGTCGGTCTATCCGGACAAGACGCCGGAGGTGCGTCTGGGACACACCACCAGCTATGAGTTCTCCGAGGCGGAGATTCGGGTACTGCGCCTGCTGGTGGAGGGCATGACTTATAAGCAGATGGCGCAGGCTTTGGGCGTGACCACCGACTGCGTCAAGGCGCACATCAGCAGCATGCTGTCCAAGACCGGCTTCACCTCCAAAACCAAGCTGGCTGCCGTGGTCATCAGCAAAAAGCTGATTGTCAACGGGTTTTGAGAATCCTTCAAAAAACGCTCGATCGAAAAAGGCGGATGCTCATAAGTCAGTAACAGCCACAGTAATTTTGATATGCTCCCTCTATGAGAGACAGTGAAATAAAACACTGTCATCATGGAGGGAGTATTTGTATGCCACAAAAACAGAAAAAATGCGGAAGAAAAGGTAAGGTTTGCCAGGCAACACCTACATGGAGAAGTCAGCATATCGCGGGCGGCAGAGATAGGAGAAGCGGATAGAGATACCATAAGGAAATGGGTAAGGATTTATGAAACAGAGGGAATCTCTGGATTTTTGTATGAAAGGAACAAGGCATACAGTCCGGAGATAAAACGCCTGACAGTGGAGGCATATCTGGCAGGAGAAGGAAGCCGGTCGGAAATCTGCAAGCGATACGGAATAAGAGGAAAAATCACTTTGCAGAGCTGGATAAAGGTGTATAATGGTGGTGGGTCCCAAGCTCCGTAAAACAATCAGGAGGCGGCAGCTATATGAAGCAGGGACGAGAAACCACCCAGGAAGAGAGAATTGAGATAGCAAAGACCTGTATTGCATCGGGAAAGAATTACGGAGAAATCGCGCTGAAATACCAGGTCAGTTACCAACCGGCCCGGAGCTGGACACTTCGGTTTGAGAAAGAGGGCGAATCCGGGCTTGAGGATCGCTGAGGCAAGCGAACGATTACTACAACAACTGTCGGGTACAGCGAAATCTGGGCGTTCTGCCACCCAT
>JAQYBZ010000053.1 GCA_029003235.1 Bacillota bacterium | reverse complement strand
AATTGGGCGCAGACGCACTTATAGAGTTACCTGTATGATACCACATCCCCCCCGGAATTGCCACACCCAAAAGAGAAAATCGCGGCAGAAAAGCTCGATTTCGTCGTTCTGCAATAAGAAACCGCAGATTCTTTGTGCAATCTGCTGTTTTATTCTCCGTTTCTTCCTTTCGCGCCCGTTTGACGAACGCCGACACCCGTGGTATAATCTTTTATATCTTCCGCGCTGCCGGAGACGGTGGTGCGGTGCAAACGGAGGCTATGCCGTGTCCTTTCAAACCGTGATCTTCGATCTGGACGGAACCCTTCTGAATACCCTTGACGACCTCCATGCCAGTGTCAACGCCGCTCTTGGCTCTTTTTCCCTGCCCCTGCGGACGCGGGAGGAGGTACGGCGCTTCGTGGGCAACGGCATCCGCCTGCTCATAGAGCGCGCCGTGCCGGAGCATACCCCTCCGGCTCTGACCGACCGGGTCTTTGCGGCCTTCCGCACCCACTACAGCCAGCACTGTATGGATCGCACCCGCCCCTATGAGGGCATCGTACCTCTGCTGCAGGCGCTGCGCCGTGCCGGGGTGCATATCGCCGTGGTGTCCAACAAGGCGGATGCCGCCGTCCAGCCCCTGATCGCCCGCAGCTTCGGCGGCCTGGCGGAATTCGTGCTGGGTGAAAAACCCGGCGTCGCCCGCAAGCCCGCGCCGGACATGGCGCAGGCTGCCATGGACTTCTTTGCCTGTCCCAAAGATCAGGCCGTCTTTGTGGGAGATTCGGATGTGGACATCCAAACGGCGGCCAACGCCGGCATCGACTGCATCAGCGTATGTTGGGGCTTCCGCACCCGGCAGGAGCTGAAGGCCGCAGGCGCAGTACGGCTGGCGGCCACCCCGGCGGAGCTGCAGGCGCTTTTACTTTGACCCGTTTTTATACATTATTATTTACACGCCCCGTCCGCCCGGAGAAGATACGGAAAAAGATTCTAAGACAAGGAGCCCTTTGCCATGAAACAGTCCAAGGCCAAAAAATCCCTGACGCCTCTGCCGCCTTCGCCGCGGCGCAGCTTCCGCCAGTGGCTGACGGAAAACCGTTCCACCCTCATTGCCCTTCTGGTATGCGCCGTGGTCTTCGTCGTGGCCTTTGCCTATACCCACCACGACCCGGATCGGATCCACGAAGCGCAGGCCGAACATTCCTACGCCTATGAGCGCGCCCAGGTTCTTGCCGTCACCAAAGACACGGTGAGCGTGGATCGCTACACCACAGACGCACGGGAGATCGGCACCCAGACCCTGCTGCTGCGCCTGCTCACCGGCGATCACAAGGGAGAAAATGTGGAGACCAACAACTACGTCTCTCTGTTTTCCAGCCAGAAGCTGAAGGAGGGAGACAAGCTCATTGTCATACAGGAGCCGCAGGAGGATGGCTCCGTGGCGCTGACCGTGTATATGTATGACCGGATTCCCGCCGTGATCTTCGTTGTGCTGCTGTTTTTTGTCATTACCACGGTGGTAGGCGGCAAGACCGGGCTCAAATCTCTGCTGGGACTGGCGCTGACCGTGGTGTGCATCATTTATATTCTCTGTCCCATGCTCATGCTGGGCTGGGCGGTAGTGCCCGCCACATTCCTGATCTGCGTCTATGTGGCCGTGTGCAGCTTTGTCATTCTCGGCGGCATCCGGCGCAAGACGGTCTGTGCCATGCTCAGTACCGTGGCCGGCATGGCGCTGGCCGGGCTGTTCGGCTTTTTGGCGCAGAAGCTCACCCGGGTGGACAGCTACGCCTTGTACGACACCAGCGGTTCCATGCTGGAAGCCCTGCAGCAGATCCAGCTTCAGGACATTCCCCTGCATCTGACCGGTCTGCTCACGGGGGGCATCCTCATCTCCTCTCTGGGCGCGGTTATGGACGTGGCCATGAGCCTTGCCTCGTCCATGCAGGAGTTGAAAGCCGTCAACCCGGATATGTCCCGCAAGGATCTGTGGCGGTCGGGTATGAACATCGGCCGGGACATGGTGGGCACCATGACCAACACCCTGATTCTGGCCTTTGTGGGCAGCAGTCTGGTTATGATCCTCTATCTATGGGCCCTCAACCCGGACAGCTATCAGCTTCTGGCCTCCCGGTTCTTCTCCGTGGAGGTAATCAGCGGCGTGTCCAGCAGCGTGGGCGTGGTGCTGTGCGTGCCCCTGTCCTGCCTCATCGGCTCCATTTTCTTCGGCAGCAAAAAGGACGATTGATTTGAAAAGTGTCTTTCACCCGTGGACAGTCATAGCCTGTCCACGGGCATTTTGTGTGGGGTGGTGTTTATCATCTACCTGTGCTCCCTGGGGCTGGATCCCCGGCAGCTCGTCAGCTCGCCCTATATGGCGACGGAGGTCATCAGCGGCATTGCCAGCAGCATTGGTGTAATTTTGGCCGTGCCGTTGACAGCGCTCATCACATCGTTGCTTTTGGGCAGCAAGAAAACCGCCCTGCTGGCAAAATAAAAGCTTTGAGATAGCTGCAAAGCCCTCGGCCAACCGGCCGAGGGCTTCTTTTATTGGTTATTGTTCGCTCTTGCGGCTTTTGAACACGGTTTCCGGAGCGTGAATCACCACCCGGGTGTCTTTTTGCACGGAGCTGGTGAGGAAGGCGTTGCCGCCCACCACGCTGCCCCGGCCGATGGTGGTATTGCCGCCCAGAATGGTCGCACCGGAGTAGATGGTCACATCGTCCTCTACGGTAGGGTGGCGCTTGCCGGGCTGGGCGTGGTGCCCGTCCCGGGTAGACAGGGCACCCAGGGTCACGCCCTGGTAGAGCTTCACCCGATCGCCGATGACCGTGGTCTCGCCCACCACGATGCCCGTGCCGTGGTCGATGAAGAAA
>JAQYBZ010000052.1 GCA_029003235.1 Bacillota bacterium | reverse complement strand
GACGGTGCTGTGGCGGCTGGACGGTAAGCCGGAGGCCGGGACGCAGACGGCGTTCCGGGATGTGCCGGAGCGCGAATACTACGCCCAGCCGGTGGCATGGGCAAGCGCCAACGGCATTGTCATGGGTACCAGTACCACCACCTTCTCTCCCAACGGGACGATCACCCGGGAGCAGATGGCAGCCATTCTGTTCCGTTATGCCCAACAAAAGGGCTACGATACGAGCAAGCGCGCCGAGCTGAGCAAGTTCCCGGACAACGGCAAGGTCTCCGACTATGCAAAAGAAGCGCTGGCGTGGGCAAACGCCGAGGCTCTGGTCAACGGCGACGAGCAGGCCAACGGCACGGTGCTTCTCGACCCGGCGGGCAACGCCACCCGCGCCCAGGTGGCCGCCATTCTGATGCGCTATGTGCAGAATATTGTGAAGTAAAAAGAATTTCCCTGTCGGGGACAGGCCTGCCCGCCTGACCCCGACCTTTTGATTGTGGGGAAAGCCCCTAACCGATACCCGCCCTGTTCGGGGCAGCAATCCCGTCCGGGCGCTTTGCCTTGCAGCACACGCCGAAAATACCTTGCACTGGGCGGGTTCATATTATGGGTTGACAAATGATGCCGACTTTGTTATAACTGTATTAATACAATTGATACAGAAAGCCATCATGCAGGGAACCTTCGGGCAGGGAACCTTCGGGCGATCCGCTGTACTGCGCCGGGGGAGACCCTTTCTGCTGCTGCGGCTTTCGTGACCGGAGCGAATTCCGGCATGAAACGCCCTGCCCGGGGATACCGCTTTCCCCCCGGAAGACCGTTTTTGCCGGAATTCCCCGCACTTTTTGGCAGATTCCTGCCGCTGGTTGGATTTGGTGTAGAATTCGCGGGAATTGTATGCTATAATCAATCAAAGAACATCCCATTCCCAAGGGGCGGGAGAAAGGAACTCGCTTATGAGCCAGAAAGTAACGGTTTTCGGCAGCGCCGCAGTGGATTTGATGGCAAGAGCCTCCCATCTGCCCACGGCAGGGGAGACGGTCTGCGGCAGCTTTTTTACCCAGGGGCCCGGAGGCAAGGGCTTTAACCAGTGCGCAGCCGCCCACCGCGCCGGAGCGGATGTGGCCATGGTCACCAAGCTGGGACGGGACAGCCTGTCCCATGTGACGCTGGGCGTGATGGAGGAGCTGGGCATGCGCCGCGACTACATCCGCTTCCACGACACCGCATCCACGGGCACGGCGCTGATCATGGTGGACGAGCAGACCAGCCAGAACCAAATTGTGGTCGTTCCCGGCGCCTGCGCCACCTTTACGGACGACGATCTGGCCGCCGCGGCGCAGCGTATCCGGGACTCCGCTTATCTGCTGCTCCAGTTGGAGATCAATCAGGACGCCAACGAAAAGGCGGCGGCGCTGGCCAAGCAGGCGGGAGTGAAAGTGATCATAAACACCGCGCCCTACCGCCCCATGTCCGACGAGTTTTTACAGGGAGTCTATCTTGTGACGCCCAATGAAGTGGAGGCGCAGGAGGCCACGGGCATTGAAGTGACGGATCTGGACTCTGCTTCCAGAGCTGCCCGGGTGTTTTATGAAAAGGGCGTGGAGAATGTACTCATTACCCTTGGGGCAAGGGGCGTATTCGTCAGCGCCCACGGGCGCGAGGCCATTCTGCCCGCATTCCGCGTACAGGCGGTAGACACCACCGGCGCCGGAGATGCCTTTAACGGCGGCCTGCTCACGGCACTGGCCGAGGGACAGGATCTCTGGCAGGCGGCCAGATTTGCCAGCGCTGTGGCGGCCTTGTCGGTGCAGAAGCTGGGCGCGGCACTGTCCATGCCCTCACGGGAGGAGATCGACCAATTCCTGCGCCTGCATCCCTGACAGGACGGTTTGTGACGGAAGTGAAATGGAAACGGGCTGTCGGCGGTGATATAATCGAAGCAGAAACCTTCGGGAGGACACTATGAAGAAGCTGCGCAGCCTGATTCCGCGCCGGGAGTGCTGGATCCCCCTTGCCATGTGCATCATTATCAATATGGCGGTCTATTACGGTGGGCGTCTGCTCACGGTGGAGCGTTCCTATTTCGTGCTTGCTCTGCCGCTGGACAACGCCATCCCGCTGCTGCCATGGACGGTTTTGATCTATGTGCTGGCCTTTCCCACCTGGGCGCTGGGGTTTCTGGTTGCTGCGCGGGAAGAACGGCCTGTGGCCTATGAGCTGCTGACGGCGGATCAGATCGCCAAGCTGTGCTGTCTGGTGGTCTTCCTGCTTCTGCCCACGATCATGGAGCGGCCGCAGGTTGAGGGCAGCGGCTTCGGCCCGTGGCTGCTGCGGTTGATCTACGCTCTGGACGAGCCGAGAATGTTATTCCCCTCCATGCACTGCATGGAAAGCTGGTTCTGTTTCCGCTCAGCCATGCGCTGCCAAAAGACCGGGCGCGGCTATCGGGCATTCTGCCTGATCTCCGCCCTGCTGGTGTGCGTGTCGGTGGTAACGGTGAAGCAGCATGTTCTGGTGGATATTCCCGCGGGCATTGCCGTGGCAGAGCTGGGTCTTTGGGTGAGCCGCAAGACCCGAGCCGGAAGAATCTATGAGCGGCTTGTCCCGGAAAGTTGGCAGCAATGAAAAAGAAACGGATCTTTTGGGCGGTCATCTTTGTTCTGCTGACGGTGAGCGCGGTGGTTGTCATTACCCAGCAGAGCGAGACCTTTTCGGTCGGCAGCTTTCTGGGGTACTGCCGCAGCGCCCGGCCCTTGTGGCTGGTGACGGCCTTTGTGTGTATGCTGGGCTTTATCTTTTTTGAGGGGCTGGCCATACGGGTCATTGCAAGAGGGCTGGGCTATTCCTGCCCCTTGCCCAACGCCATGGCCTACTCGGCGTCGGATATTTTTCTCTCCGCCATTACCCCGTCGGCCACGGGCGGGCAGCCCGCCTGCGCCTACTGCATGGTGCGCGACGGCCTGCCGCTGGCCATGACCTCGGTGACGCTGCTGCTGAATCTGGTCATGTATACCCTGTCCATCGTCCTGCTCAGCGTATGCAGTCTGGTGTTTTTTCCGTCGGCCTTTTCAGCCTTCGGCGGCGTGTCCAAGGGGCTGATTCTGACAGGCGTAATCATTCAGATGGCGCTGACCGGCGGACTGCTGCTGCTGATCTTCCGGGGACAGACGGCCATCCGTCTGGCAGGCAAGGGGCTGCATCTGCTGAACCGGATGCATCTGATCAAAAATGTGGAGCAGCGGCAGGAAAAGCTGACCAGACTGGCGCAGGACTATCAGGCATGTGCCGCTTCCATCCGAACCCACCGCAGGATGCTGCTGCCTGCCTTTTTGTGCAACCTGGTGCAGCGCACCTGTACGATTCTGGTGACGGTCTGTGTGTTTTTGGCCGTGGGCGGGAACTGGCGGCAGAGCTTGGACGTTTTTGCGACACAGAGTCTGGTCATCACCGGTTCCAACTGTATCCCCATTCCTGGGGCAGTTGGGGTGTCGGACTACCTGTTTTTGGACTCATTCGGCCGTTATTTCCACGACCCGGCCAGCATCGATCTGCTGACCAGAGGAATCTCCTTTTACATCTGCGTATGTATCAGCGCCATCATCACCTGGCTGTGGCTGCTGGCTGATAAGAAGAAGAAAGAGAGAACGCAATGATTGGCTATTTTGACTATACGGTGTGGCTGACCTACCTTTCGGCCATTTCCGCCTCCATTGGCATTGTGGCGAGCCTTTCCGGCAATGGGCATCCCTATATCGGGACGCTGTTTTTGCTTATCTGCGGCCTGTGCGACGCCTTTGACGGCAGAGTGGCGCGGCGGAAGAAGAATCGCACGGACAGCGAAAAGAATTACGGCATCCAGATCGACTCCCTTTCCGATCTCGTTGCCTTTGGCATCCTGCCGGCCTGTGTCGGCTTTGCCTTTTACAGAAGCTCTCAGTTTGCCCTGACCGAGGCCGGACGGGACGTGGGTCTCACAGGGCGTATTCCATTTCCTATCCTGACGGTGATCATGGCGGTCTATGCGTTGGCGGCGCTCATCCGGCTGGCGTATTATAACGTGACCGAACAGCAGCGTCAGCAGACGGAGACCGGCTGCCGGGAGACCTATACCGGCCTGCCCGTGACCTCCGCGGCCATCGTATTTCCGGCCTTTCTGGCAATCTCCCAACTGGCCGGAACCAGCTATCCGCTGATCTATTTCGGCCTGATGCTGGTCATGGCCGTGGCGTTCCTTGCCAGATTCCGCCTGAAAAAGCCCGGCCTGTCCACCATTTTGATCTTTGTGGCGATCGGCGCGGTGGAATTTGCAATCCTGATCATTGCCCGTATCCTGTTTCACCATGGCTGAGACCGACAGGCAGGAAAACGGCCGCGCCCTGCGGTTTCTGTACCATACGGCGCCGGGCAGAGGGGTGCTGTGCCTGCTTACCCGCCCCGGCCTGTCCAGACTCTGCGGACGCTTTCTGGACAGCCGCCTGTCCCGGGGGCTCATCGGCGGCTTTGTCAAAAAGAACCATATCTGTATGGAGGACTACGAGCCGTGTGCCTACGGCAGCTTTAACGATTTCTTTACCCGCAGGATCCGTCCGGAGCGGCGTCCCATTGACTCGCAGCCCGAGAACCTCATTGCGCCCTGTGACGGGCGGCTGTCCGTCTACGCCATTACGCCGGAGGCGGAATTTTCCATCAAAGGCTCCCGGTATACCGTAGACGCGCTGCTGGGCGGCGCACCGGAGGCGGCGGAGTTTGACGGGGGTGTGTGTCTGGTCTTCCGCCTGTGCGTGGACGACTACCACCGCTACTGCTATTTTGACGACGGAGAAAAAGGGGAGAACCACTACCTGCCCGGCAGGCTGCATACCGTTCGCCCCATTGCGCTGGAGCGCCACCCGGTCTTTCTTCAGAACTGCCGGGAGTACACCCTGCTGCATACCCGCCATTTTGGCCTGGCCGCCCAGATCGAGGTGGGCGCGCTCATGGTGGGAAAGATTCGCAATCTTCAGGGCAGCGGTTCCTTTGCCAGAGGGCAGGAAAAGGGCATGTTCCTTTACGGCGGCTCCACAGTGGTGGTTTTGCTGCAAAAAGACGCCGTGGAGCTGCATCCTGCGCTGTGGCAGGCGACGGCGGAAGGCCGGGAAACAAGGGTGCGGATGGGGCAGTGTATCGCCACGGCGGTAAAAAAGGAGAAATCGTCCGTGCCTGCGGCCGCCGGAACCCGGTAGACCTTATAAAAGCGACGTCGGATTGTACCGACGCCGCTTTTTTGCGCACATTTCCCGGAAAACTCCCGGGAGACGGTGCGCGTCGGCAGTCTGGAACAGGGCGCGGACGAAAAAAAGAGAGAAGCCGCTGAAATTTTTCACCAATTTGTCATAACAGGGCTTGACAAACAGAATGAAATGCATATAATAACATATGAACATATGAGAATATGAAAAAAAGGAGAGAATAAGAATGCAGGAAGAAAACAGACTGCCCGCAGACGTGGAGACGGGAGAATTTCTGGCGGCGCATGAGCAAATTGTCAAAAAGGTGCTGGATAACCAGCCTGCCGACGAATATCTTTACGATCTGGCGGAGCTGTTTAAGGTGTTCGGCGATTCCACGCGGATCAAGATTCTCTATGCCCTGTTTGAGAGCGAGCTTTGCGTGGGGGACATGGCGCAGCTTCTGCGCCTGAGCCAGTCGGCTGTGAGCCACCAGTTAAAGATTCTCAAGGACGCCAAGCTGGTTCGTTTCCGCAGAGAAGGGAAGAATATTTTCTATATGCTGGACGACGATCATGTGCGCAACATTCTGAGTCTGGGTATGGAGCATGTGGAGGAATGACCATGAAAAAGACCTATCGCATTGAAGTGGACTGTGCGGCCTGTGCTCTGAAAATGGAACAGGCGGTAAAATCGACGCAAGGGGTCAAGGATGCCACGGTGGGCTTTATGACCCAGAAGCTGTGTGTGGAATTTCTGGAGGGCGCCGACGAAGCGCAGGTCATGCGTCAGGCCAGAAAGAATTGTAAAAAGGTGGAAAGCGACTGCGAGATCTACCTGTAAGGGGAATGGATATGACTGGAAAACAAAAGAGAATCCTTTGGCGCATCGTCCTTTCGGCGGTGCTGACGGCGGCCGCAGCGGCGGCCTGCGCCCTGTGGACGCTGCCGACCTGGGCGCCGGCACTGGCCTATCTGCCGGCCGATCTGCTCATCGGCTATGACATTCTGCTGAAAGCCGGAAAGGGCATCGGCAACGGCCAGGTCTTTGACGAGAACTTTCTCATGGCGGTGGCCACCCTGGGCGCGCTTGGACTGGGGGACTTTCTGGAGGGCGTGGCGGTCATGCTGTTCTACCAGATCGGTGAGCTGTTCCAGAGCGTGGCCGTGGGCAAGAGCCGGAGAAACATTGCCGCCCTTATGGACATCCGCCCGGATTACGCCAATGTGCTGGTGGACGGCAAGCCCCGGCGGGTGGATCCGGAGCAGGTGGCCGTGGGCACGGAGATTCTGGTCAATCCGGGAGAAAAGATCCCCATTGACGGCGTGATTACCGACGGCGCTACCACCCTCAATACCAGCGCCCTGACGGGGGAAAGCGTGCCCCGGCAGGCGGTCTGTGGCGACGGGGTCATCAGCGGCTGCATTAATCTGACGGGCGCCATCCGGGTGCGGACGACAAAGGAATTTGGGGAGTCCACCGTCTCAAAAATTCTGGAGCTGGTGGAAAACTCCAGCATGAAAAAATCCCGTTCCGAGAATTTTATTACGAAATTTGCCCGGTATTACACGCCGGCGGTGTGCGCGGGCGCTTTGGCGCTGGCAGTGCTGCCGCCTTTGGGAAAGCTGGTGCTGGGGCTTGTCCCGTCGGGGCAGCTCTGGACGGTGTGGCAGACGTGGATCGTGCGGGCACTGACCTTTCTGGTGATTAGCTGTCCCTGTGCGCTGGTGATTTCCGTGCCTCTGAGCTTTTTCGGCGGCATCGGCTGTGCGTCCAAAAACGGGATTCTGGTCAAGGGCTCCAACTATCTGGAGGCGCTGGCCTCGGCTGGAATCGTGGTGTTTGACAAAACAGGCACCCTGACCCGGGGCGTATTTCAGGTGACCGGCCTGTATCCGGCAGAGGGCTTTACCCGGGAGAAGCTGCTGGAACAGGCGGCGCTGGCGGAGAGCGCTTCCGGCCATCCCATCAGCCAGAGCCTGAAAGAAGCCTATGGAAAAGAGCCGGAGCCGGATCGCGTGGAGCATATGGAGGAAGTGGCCGGGCACGGCGTCAAGGCCGTGGTGGACGGCGCGCCGGTGCTGGCGGGAAATCTGCGGCTTATGCAGGCCGAGGGCATCCCGGTTGCCCAACGCTACGATCAGGGCACGGCAGTCTATGTGGCCGTGAACGGTCAATATGCCGGCTGCATCACCATTTCCGACGTGGTAAAGCCCACGGCCAAAGAAGCGCTGGCGGCACTGAAGAAAAGCGGCGTGCGCCGGACGGTGATGCTCACCGGAGACGCCAAGGCCGCCGCCCGGCAGGCGGCAGACCGGCTTGGCATGGACGAGGTGCGCAGCGAGCTGCTTCCTGCGGATAAAGTGGCGGAGGTGGAGCGCCTGCTGGAGCAGAAAAAACCGGGAGAAAAGCTGGTCTTTGTGGGCGACGGCATCAATGACGCGCCGGTGCTGTCCCGGGCGGACATCGGCGTTGCCATGGGAGCGCTGGGATCGGACGCGGCCATCGAAGCCGCCGATGTGGTGCTGATGGACGACGACCCGGCAAAGCTGGCGCTGGCCATGTCCATCGCCCGCAGGACGCTGAAGATTGTCAGGCAGAATATCGTCTTTGCTCTGGCTGTCAAGCTGGTTTGCCTGATTCTGGGCGCGGTGGGCATCGCCAATATGTGGGTCGCCATTTTCGCAGACGTGGGCGTCATGGTGCTGGCGGTACTCAATGCTACCCGGGCGCTGAAAAATAAATAAAAAAAGATGGGCGAAAAGGCTGGTGTTCATAAGACAGTTACAGCCACAGTAGCTTGCGCTGCTGTGGCTGTTCTTGTACTGTATCCCTTTAAGTGATAATATGGAACCGAACAGACCTACAAATCGGAATTTGCGGAGGAAGTAAGTATGCTAAACAACAAAGAGTTCGACCTTTGGGCTGATGGTTATGACAAAACCGTCGGCATTTCTGATGAGGAAAGCACATATCCATTTGCCGGTTATAAGAAAGTGCTTGGGCTTATTTTCAAGA
>JAQYBZ010000051.1 GCA_029003235.1 Bacillota bacterium | reverse complement strand
CTGCGTTCGGGGCGGCGTAGCTGTGTGAGGCGTGGGATATGCCTGCCGGTCTTCGGAAGCCGTTGCACCTCCCCCGTTCTGTGTCGGGCGGGTCTGCAAGGGTTCTGCGCTGTGTGGCACCGGCGGCTGCCTGTCCGTTTTCTGCGGCGCAGGCTCCCGGTTTTGTACCGGACACGCCCCATCGCCATCGGGGCGCAGTTCCTGCTTCAGGTCGTCGAGAAACGCCCAGAAACCCCCGTTCTGCGCTCCCGGTTGTGTCGGGGCTTGAGGCTCTTCAGACAGCCCGCCGGCAACTTCCCCGCCGATTGCAGGCTCATTCGTCTGCGGCATCGGTTCACTGGGGGACGTTTGCTCGGTCTGCGAAGCGGCGACTTCCTGCCTCCGGGGCTTAGTCGGCTCCAAGGGGGTTGACTGTGCCGAAACACGCCCCAGCAGCGCATCCACCCTCTGCAGGAAGGCGTCTACCTCCCCATCCGGTTCCGGTTCCACATTCTGCTTTGGCGCTTGTTTGGCTTCCGGCCGGGCGGCGTCTGCTTTGGCGGGCGCACCCAGCAGGCTTTCCAGAGATTTGAGCAGTTCGCCCGTATTGTCCAGAGACTCCGAGCTTGCCGGGGTCGGTTTTTTCTCCGTCTCCGGCGTCTTCTCCGCCGGGGAGGCTTTTACCGGTTCGGGTTCCTTTTTCCGTTCCGGATTCTTCTTTTGCACCGGTGTCTGTTTGGCTTCCGGCTTGGGCGCGTCCGCTTTGGCGGGTGCCCCCAGCAGGCTTTCCAGAGATTTCAACAGTTCACCCGTATTTTCCAGAGCGTCCCGGTTTGCCGCTGCCGGATTCTTCTCCTCCTCCGGCGTCTTCTCCGCCGGGGAGGTTTTCACCGGTTCGGGTTCTTTTTTCCGTTCCGAATTCTCCTTTTGCTCCGGTGTCTGTTTGGCTTCCGGCTTGGGCGCGTCCGCCTTGGCGGATCCCCCCAACAGACTTTCCAGAGACTTGAGCAGTTCGCCCGTATTTTCCAGAGTGTCCCGGTTTGCCGGTGCCGGATTCTTCTCCGTCTCCGGCGTCTTCTCCACCTGGGAAGCTTTCACCGGTTCGGGTTCTTTTTCCCGTTCCGGCTTTTTCTTTTGCACCGGTGTCTGTTTGGCTTCCGGCCGGAGGGAAACCGGCGCCGGTTTTCTGTCGGCTTCCGCTTCCTTCTTCTGCGCCTTTTTAGCTGCCTGAGGCGGCGCCGTTGGGGGCGCAGTGATCGGCTTCGCGTCCCGGAGCGGCTCGCTTTCCGCCGGGGCGGCGGTCTGCGCGGGATTTAGCAGCCGCTCTAACTCCTTGAGCAGCTCGTCCGCAGAAACCGTCGGGTATTCCTGCGCGGGTTCCGGCATGTCTCCCAGCAGCTTGTTGACAGACTGGAGCAATGCGTCCTCCGGCGGATCGTTCTGCACCGGCTTTGGTTCCTTCGGTCCTTCCACCGGGGGCTTTGCCTCCGGCGCGATGGGCGCAGCCGCCTCCATTTTGGACGGTGCCTGTACCGGGGGTTTTGCGCCGTGGCGGAACAGGCCGTACTTTTCCTCTTCTTCCGGTTTTGCCTGCCGCCCCTCGTGTTCGTCCGGATGATGCTCCGTTTCCGGCGGACGCTGCGCCGGTTTTTTCGTCTCCGGAGGCTGGGGCGCGGGCGAAGCGGGCGCAGGGGACGTCTGGGACGCCGGAGCGGGGCTTTCCTTTTCCGGCTGATTCACGGCGGACGGTATTTCCGCCGCTTGGGGCGATTGGGCAGCCGTGACAGACTCCGTTCTTTCCGGCGTCAGCGCAGCCTTTTTCTCTGTTACCGGCTTCTCTGCCACCGGGGCGTCTGTCTGGCGCTGTATTGTATCCATCTCTTCGGCCGGAGACGGCGCAATGCCGCTCATCAGCGCTTCCAGCGCCTTTTCCAGTCCAAAAGTATCTTCCATATTCTGCTGCGCAGGTTTGGCTTCGGCGGCCTCTGTCCGGCGGGGCTGCGCCTGCGTCGGCCGAGACTGTGCCTTTCGGACACGTTCCTTCTCCGGCGCGGGCTTCTGTCCCCGTTCCGGCTGGCCGGGCGTCGGAGCAGCGTTGCCCATGGCCTGACGGAGCGCTTCCTCCAGCCGGGCATCCAGCAGTTCTTCCGACCAGTTTTCTGCGGCAGGCGCTGCCTGATCGGCCGCCTTGACCGTTTCCGCTTCCGGCTGGCTCGCGGCCACGCTTTGCTTCCTTTTCTTCCGCTTGCTCACTCAGACACCCACCTTTCTTTTGTCTTTACTTTGTCTCAGGCTCAGCCTCTCTGGCGCACGGCCTCATACAGCAGGATTGCCGCCGCCGCAGAGGCGTTGAGAGAGGAAATCTGTCCCCGCATGGGAATCCGCACCAGTTGATCACAGCGCTGCGCCACCAGGCGGCTCATTCCCTCGCCCTCGTTACCAATGACGATGGCCGCAGGCCCCTTGAGGTCGGCCTGATACAGTTCCGTATCGGCGTCGGCTGCAGTGCCGTAGACCCAGACGCCCTGTTTTTTCAGTTCTTCTATGGTGTTGGCGATATTGGCCACTTTGGCCACAGGGAGATACTCCACCGCGCCGGCAGACGCCTTGGCCACCACCGCCGTCAGTCCCACGCTTCTGCGCCGGGGAATGATGACGCCGTGGGCGCCGGCACACTCTGCCGTGCGCAGGATCGCCCCCAGATTGTGGGGGTCGGACAGCTCGTCGCAGATGACCAGCAGAGGCGCTTCGCCACGCTGGGCGGCTCTGTCCAGAATATCCTGCACGGAGCAGTAGTCGTGGGCGGCCACCGAGGCAATGACCCCCTGATGGGCGCCGGTGGGGCTGAGCTGATCCAGCTTGCGCCGGTCGGTCTTGACGATCACCGCTCCCGCCTGTTTGGCCTGTGCCGCCAGACGCACCAGCGCCTTGTCCGTGTCGCCGTCGGCCACATAGACTTTATCGATGGTGCGACCGCTTTTCAGCGCCTCGGTCAGGGCATTTCTGCCCTCGATCATATTTTCCGGCAAGGGCTGCGCCGGCTGTGTATAACGTTTGTCCGCCATAATATGCCTTCCAATTCTCAGTAAGTTAATATTCTATGATATTCTACCAAATTGCAGCAGGAATAACAAGTGGAAAAACGATTCTTTTGTAAAATCTGTGGATATTGAGGAAAATGAGGTTTTATTGGACATATGCCTGAGTTTGTGCTATAATTTCAAAATTGAGGCCATCAACTACGGACAAGGAGGGAACGGATCATGCGCACCCGGCAATTTATCCAGCGCCTGCGGCAGCTTGTGCCCGTGCTGCTGATTCTGTTCTGTGCAGTCCAGCCCCTGCTGGACGCCCTGTCCTATTGGCAGGATCATCTGAAGCTGGCAACCTCTCTGTCTCTGGTTCCCCGGATGCTGCTCATGCTTCTTATGGCGCTGATCGGCTATCTGGTCAGCGACCGGCGGCACATCTACTGGATCGCCGCAGGCGTTCTGGCCGCATTCTGGGGTTGTCACATGGCAGTGTGCTTCCGTGCCGGATACCAGAGTCCCATACAGGACACGGAAAACTATCTGCGTATCTTAATGCTCCCGGTGGCTGCCATCAGCATGATCTCCTGTCTGCGCGCCAATAAGGCCGCTTTTGCCGCCCTGAAAAATGGGCTGGTACTGGCCTTTTGCCTGACAGTCGCGCTTGCGCTGATCGCCGTACTCACCGGCACCGAACCTTATACTTATCCGGACAAGGCGCTGGGGATCCGCGGCTGGTGCTTCTGGCCCAACGCCCAGAGCGCCATTCTGTCCCTGCTCGCACCGGTAGTTATCTCCTGGGTCGTGGAAAAAAAACCGCAAAATCTGCTTGTGTGCAGCCTTGCTGCGGTGGCCGCCCTCGGGGCGCTCTATCTGCACGGCACCCGGCTGGCCTTTGCCGGCCTTGTGGCCACCGGCGTGGGTCTGGCGGCGGCGGTACTTCTGACGAAAGCCGCTCCCAAACGGCTGGCCGCTGTGCTTTTGGCCGTAACCGCCATCTTTACCGCCTGCCTCCCCGTCTCCCCCATGGTACAAAACCAGAATCGGGTGACGGAGAACTTCGCCGTCCGGGCGCAGCTCTGGAACCGGCTGGAATCCGCAGGCGAAACAGCCGCGCAAGCCGAAGGTCTGACGGGACAGGACTATGAGATTCGCCGTCTGGAAACAGGCTATACTTTCTTCCTGCCCGATTTAGTGGAGCGTTTTGGCCTGCAGACCGTCATGGAGAGCTACAACTACACGGAGGATGCCGCCGCGCTGGCCAACGAGCGCTCCTACAAGCTCCACTACTGCCGTCTTCTGATGGAGCAGTCCGGCGGTCTTTCCAAAGCTTTCGGCGTTGACTGCACCGAAATGGTAATCGGGCAGCAGAGCTATGACGTGGAAAACGACTTCCACGGGATCTATTTCATGTTCGGTCTGGTGGGGCTTGGTCTGCTATTGCTGTTTTTTGGCTATTTCCTGCTGCGGATTGTTCTGGCGTTGGTTCGGGATTTCCGCCGCACCTTTACGCTGGAGGCCGTGGCGTTCGGCATCAGCCTTTGCACCTGTCTTGCCCACGCTTATTTTACCTGCGCCGTCCTGCGCAGACCCAACACGCTGTTTTATCTGGCCGCTCTGCTGGCCGCCATATACGAGCTGACCCGGCGCCGTGACCCGGCGCCACAGGAGAAATGAGGCATACCTTGCGAATCGAACACAAAAAAGAAAAGGGCGTCCTGCTGCTCAACACCGTGATGCTCTATATCCTGCAGTTTTCCACCTACCTGCTGAACTTTATCGTGGTTCCCTACGAGTCCCGGGTACTCAAGCCAGAGCTTTACGGCGTGCTGGGACTGGCCACGGCCATTATGGTCTACTTTCAGTTGGTCATCGACTTCGGCTTTATCCTCTCCGCCACGGAGGAGGTCTCCCGCAACCGGAACGACACGAACAAACTGCGCTCCCTGCTGACCTCTGTCACCGTGGGCAAGCTGGTTTTGTCTGTGTTCAGCGCCGTGTGCCTGTTCATTTTGTGCCGGATCATTCCCCAGTGGCGCGAACACACAGGCTTTTTCATGCTCTTTCTGGCGGCTACGGCGCTCAACAGTCTGATGCCCGACTTCATCTACCGGGGTCTGGAAAAAATGACCGCCATTACCGTTCGCGCCGTCGCCATCAAGGCGTTTTTCGCCGGGATGATTTTCGTCTTCCTGCGCGAGCCGGATGATCTGCTGTTGATCCCCATTCTGAACATCATCGGCAACGCTCTGGCGTTGGTGTTCATCTATCTGCATCTGTCCAGGAAGCTCCACATCACTTTCGGCCGCTTCGATCTGACGGAGTTCAAGTCCTCTTTCAAAAAATCCCTTTATTTCTTCTTCTCCCGCATTGCCAGCTCCATATACACTGCGGGCAACACCATCATTCTCTCCATTCTCACCAATAACGGCGGCACGGTGGGGCTGTACACGGCGGCGGAGAAGGTCACTACCACAGCCAAAAGCGCCATGACCCCCATTTCCGACAGTCTGTACCCCTACATGATCAAAAACCGGGATTTTAAGCTCATCCGGAAAATTCTGGCCATCTTTATGCCCATTATCCTGCTGGGCTGCGGCGTCGTGTTTGTTTATGCCGAGCCTCTTTGCCTCTGGTTCTTTGGGGCGGAATACGCCGGGACGGGGCAGATTCTGCGGGCGCTGCTTCCGGTGGTCGTGGTCATTCTGCCCAGCTATATTCTGGGCTTCCCCACTTTGTCGGCCATGGGTCTGTCCAGACACGCCAACTATTCCGTCATCGTCGGCTCTGCGCTGCACATTGCAGGGCTTGTGAGCCTGTATTTTACGGGGTTCGTCAGCACCATCACGCTGGCGGGCATGGTCTCCGTCACCGAGACCGTGATTCTGCTGTACCGGCTCATTGTGGTTCTGACCCACCGGCGGCTGCTGCGCCAGCCCCCTGAAACGGAGGGTGTGTAATGAATCTGCTTTCCGCCATTGCCTGGACTCTGGGGCGGCTGCTGCCCATCGACCGGAAAAAAGTGGTCATTTCCAGCTTCTATGGCCGCGGCTGCTCCGACAGCCCCAAGGCCATCGCTCAGGAGCTGCTGCGCCGGAATAAAGATCTGAAGATCGTCTGCCTTTGCCGAAAAAACCGTCAGGGCAATATCCCCGAGGGCATTACCGTCGCCAGCTACGGCACCTTCAGCCGCATTTACCATCTCTCCACGGCAGCCGTATGGATTGACAACTGCCGCAAGGGCGCCCATTTTAAGAAAAAAGGCCAGTTTTATCTGCAAACCTGGCACGGCTTTGCGCTCAAGCGCATCGAGGCCGATGCCCAGCAGGCGCTTGAGCCGGAATATCCCCCCTATGCCCGGCGGGATTCCGAACAAATCGATCTCATCGTCTCCGGCAGCCGCCATATGGAGCAGATCTACCAAAAGGGCTTCTGGTACGACGGCGAAGTGCTGCTCACCGGCACGCCCCGCAACGACATCTTTTTCGGCGATACCCGGCGCATCAGCGAAAAGGTTCGCGCCTGTCTGGGCATTCCCGAAGGCCGGCATCTGGTGCTGTACGCCCCCACTTTCCGGGCAGATCACAGTACCGACGCCTACCGGCTGGACGCAGTGCGCCTGCTGAACGCCTGCCGCACCCGCTTCGGCGGAGACTGGACGCTGCTGGTACGGCTGCACCCCAGCGTGGACGCTCTTTCTTCGGGTCTGTTCGCCTATGACGGGGTACAGATTCTGGACGCCTCCATGTATGACGATATTCAGGAGCTGCTGTGCGCCTCGGATGCGGTCATTACGGACTATTCATCGGTGATGTTCGACTATGCTCTTACCGGCCGTCCCTGTTTCCAGTTTGCCACGGACATTGCCGCCTACCAGAAAGACCGGGATTTTTATTTCCCGTTGGGGGAGCTGCCTTTCCCTCTTGCAGAAGACAATGCATCCCTGGAGCAGGCCATCTTACATTACGACCGGGCAGAAGCCGCCGAACGTTGGGCGCAGTTTACGGAAAAATTCGGAATTCAGGAGGACGGCGGCGCCTGCGTGCGCTGCGCCGATCTGATCCTGCGCCGCATGGGTCTGGAATAAGCTGGCCAAACCTCCGGCAGCCTTCCGCTTTCATCGCACCGCCTGCTGCGCCATTCTCGGCGTTGCAGCTCCGGAAATTGCTCTGTGCCGGCACAAAAAATTTTTACAGCCGCAAAAGACCGCTTCGGCGGTCTTTTTGTGCTTTTGCCCAAAGTAACTCCGCCCGATTCATGTACTTTTGACAAAAAGTTGCCGTTTCGTTGACACCTCTGGCGCAATTCATTATAATAAAGGTTAAGAATTCTGGGAGATCGCGCCGGTCTCCGTAAATTGTGAGGTTATAAAATGAAGCGACTGTTGAAAAACTGCGACATACTGATTCTGGAAAACGGCGTCTGGCGCGCCCTACGCAGTGCCTACTGCGGCATCGACGGCGACACCATCTGCTGGCTGTCGGAGCAGCGTCCCACAGACGCCTACGATGAGGAAAAGAATCTCTCCGGCAAGCTGCTCATCCCCGGCCTGATCAACTGCCACGACCACAGCCCCATGGTCTTTCTGCGGGGCGTTGGCTCCGACCTGAATCTGCAGGACTGGCTGACTCAGTACATCTTCCCTCTGGAAGCAAAATGGACAGACGCCGGCATCAAGGCCGCCAGCTATCTGTCTATTCTGGAAATGCTCGCCTGCGGCACTACCTCCTATTCGGATATGTACTACCGGGCGGAAAACACGGTGGAGGCCGTGTGCAAGGCCGGGATGAAAGCCAACCTTACCCGCTCTACCCAGGGACGTCCCGATCTGCCCTACTCTGCCAATCAGGACTGCAAAGAGGGCATCGCTTTGTTTGACCGGTTCCACAACTATAACGGCGGCAAGATCAAGATTGATTTCTGCATTCATGCAGAATACACCAACACGCCGGAGACCATCCGCGCCTACAGCGCCGCCTGCAAGGAGCGGGGCGCACATATGCATCTGCACCTGTCCGAGACCCGGACGGAGCATGAAGCCTGCATTGCCAAATTCGGCAAGACCCCGGCGGAGCTGTTTGACAGCCTGGGTACCTTTGAGAATCCCACGGCGGCCGCTCACTGCGTCTGGGTGTCGGATTCCGACATAGAACTGCTCAAAGCCCGGGGTGTCAGTCCCGTTCACTGCCCCTCCAGCAACATGAAGATCGGCAGCGGCTTCGCACCGGTGCAGAAAATGCTGGACAGAGGGCTCAATGTGACCATCGGCACCGACGGCGCCGCCAGCAACAACAACCTGAATATGTTTGAGGAGATGCACCTGGCCGCCGTCATTCACAACGGCTACCACAACGATCCCACCATCATGAAGCCCGGCGACATACTGAAAATGGCTACGGTGAACGCGGCCAAATTGCAGGGCAGACCGGACACGGGCGAATTGAAAGTAGGCAACAAGGCGGACATCGTGGCCATCGATTTTGACAAGCCCCATCTCATCCCGGCGCTGGATTACCCCGCCATGCTGGTCTACGCCGTGCAGGACAGCGACGTGTGCATGACCATGGTGGACGGCCAAATCCTGTACGAAAACGGCGAGTACAAAACGCTGGACGCAGAGAAAATCAAGGCGGAAGCCAGACAGGAGCTGAAAAAGCTCTATGAATAACGAATCCATGCCCCGGGCGGACGCCGGTCTGGCGTTTATGCTCCAATATGAGAACATTGCCTGGTACGCCGATGGCGAAGTGCGCATCCTTGACCGGCGCATCTATCCGCGCAAGGTGGAATTTGTGGTCTGCAAGACCCATCAGCAGGTGGCGCAGGCCATAACGGACATGGTGACCCAGAGCTGCGGCCCCTTTACGGCAGCCGCCGCCGGCATGGCGCTGGCGGCATATGAGTGCCGGGCGCTGTCTGCCGACGCCCAGTGGGCGTTTTTGCAGCAGGCGTCACAGACCATCAGCCACGCCCGCCCCACCACGGTGGCACGCATGGCGCGCATTACCGGCGGCTGTCTGGAGGCTGCCAGAACCGCTCTGGACAACGGTGAAAAGGTTGACGAGGCCATTGTCGCCCATCTCATCCGCACCAACAACCGCCGCTACGGCAAGGTGGCGAAAATTGCGGAATATTTGGTGGATATGTTCCCGGATAACGGCAAAATCATGACCCAGTGCTTTGGTGAAACCATTGTGGGCATGATGCTGCGGGAGGCCAAAAAGCGCGGCAAACAGCTTCATCTGTTCTGCCCGGAGACCCGCCCCTATTTTCAGGGCGCCCGCTTGACCGCCACGGTCTGCCACGAAATGGGCTTCGACACCACGGTGATCACCGACAATATGCCCGCCTTTGTCATGCAGCAGGAAGGCATCGACGTGTTCACCTGTGCTGCCGACGCCATCTGTATGGACGGCTATGTCGTCAACAAGATCGG
>JAQYBZ010000050.1 GCA_029003235.1 Bacillota bacterium | reverse complement strand
GTGGTCTTTGGCGTGGGGCCGGAGAACGCCAGAATCCTGTTCGTGGGCGAGGGACCGGGGCAGCAGGAGGATCTGACCGGCGTGCCCTTTGTGGGTGCGGCAGGTCAGCTTCTGGATCAGATGCTTTCCATCATCGACCTGGGGCGGTTCAACTGCTACATTGCCAACATCGTCAAATGCCGGCCGCCCATGAACCGGGATCCGCTGGAGACGGAGCAGGAGGCCTGCATGGGCTATCTGCGCCAGCAGACGCGGCTGCTGGCGCCCAAAATCATCGTCTGTCTGGGGCGGATCGCCGCCAAGCGCCTCATCAGCGAGGACTACCGCATCACCAGAGAACACGGCCAGTGGGTGGAGAAAAACGGCGTGTGGTTCACCGCCCTGTATCACCCCTCCGCCCTGCTGCGGGATGAGAGCAAACGCCCGGAGACCTTTCAGGATCTGCTCCGTCTCAGAGAAAAGGTGCAGCAGGTCTGTCCTGAGGTCTATACCACCATTGCATCGTAACAATTTATCGTATCCTTTCCGGGCAGATTTCTCCCGCTTTCCGCAGGCCGATTTTGTCCCCGGCTCCATGCCCTGTCCGGCGGAAACCCGCGGCTGACCGCTGCCCCCCCCTTTGTCCCTGCACCGGCGCCCTCCGCCGGGGCGACGAGATCCCTGCCCGCACCGTCTATTGACAGATTCGTTTTTTGCTTGTAGAATGGTTTTTGTAAGAAACTGGACAGATGCCCGGTTTCCGGAAAACGAAAAAGAAGAAAGCAGGAGGGTTTTTATGGTTTCTAATTCCGAACTCCGTGCCAGAGCCCGGCAGCAGTTGGGCGGCAATCTGTTCAGCAACACCTGGCTGATGGCGCTGCTGGTGCTTCTGCTGAGCAGCGTCATTGTCAGCGCCGGCGCCGCTGCCTTTTATGTGGGTCAGATCATTCTGTACGGCCCGCTGACCTTTGGCGCGTCTCTTGTATTTTTGCAGTTGGTGCGCGGCAAGCCCGACATCGACATCGGTGATCTGTTCAGAGGCTTCTCTGCCAAGTTCGGCGACTATCTGCTGCTGGGTCTCATGCAGAGCATATTTATCTCCCTGTGGAGTATGCTCTTTGTGATCCCCGGCATTGTCAAAGCCTACAGCTATTCCATGGCGTTCTACATCAAGTGTGATAACCCTGATATGAAGTGGAACGACTGCATTACCGCCAGCCGTCAGTTGATGGACGGCCACAAGGGGCAGCTCTTCTGTCTGGATCTGTCTTTCATCGGCTGGTATCTGCTGGGCTCTCTGGCCTTTGGCATCGGCACACTGTGGGTTGCGCCCTATCACGAGGCTGCCCGGGCAAACTTCTACGCCTCCCTCGTTTGCACCAACACCTATGTGGAGCAGTAATTCCCATACATAAACGGCAAAGGCTGCTGCGGATGCTTCCGCGGCAGCCTTTTTTCGCGCCCTCTCTGCATGAGCAGGACTTCCCTCTGTGCAGGCTCGCCCGGAAGTCCGCCCTCCCGCAAGCGACAGCTTCCCTTGCCCATTTTCTGACCCGCTGTGGGGACAACCCCGCTCCGGGGCAGTGGATTTCGGCTCCGGAAAAGCCTGATGGGAATTGTACGCAGGCTTTTCCAAGGTTCTTCTTGCAAAAACGGCGCTTTCATGGTACACTAATATATACTTTTGTATATTTATTTCATGATGTGCCTGCGGCACCTCTGGGAGCGATCATATGACAGAATATATCACCGAGAAAACTCTGGCGGAATACGAAGCCTTTGTACAGGGGCACCCCAAGGGGAATTTTGCCCAGAGTTCCTATTGGGCCAAGCAGAAGCCCATGTGGCAGTGGCGCGCCATTGCCTGCCGGGGCGAGGACGGCAGGATCAAGGGCACCCTCTCCATTCTCATCCGCAAGATGCCCGGCTTCGGCAGAGCCATGATGTACGCCAGCCGCGGCCCCGTGTGCGACATTCACGACTACGCCACCATGGATGAGCTGTTCGGCGCGGCCAGGGAGCTGGCGAAGGAATATCACGCCTACGTCTTCAAGATCGATCCGGACGTCAGCTCCAAGGAGACGGAATTTGCCGACTATATGAAGCGCTACGGCTTTCAGGTCAAGGACGGCGGCGCCAAGTTCGAGGCCATCCAGCCCAAATATGTGTTCCGGCTGTACCTCAACGGCCGCACGGAGGACGAGCTTTTAGCCTCCTTCCACCAGAAGACCCGCTACAACATTCGCCTTGCCATGCGCAAGGGCGTGCAGGTGCGGGTCTGCGGCAAGGAAATGATTCCCGACTTTTCCCGGCTCATGCTGGAAACCGGCGTGCGCGACGGCTTTGTGACCCGCCAGCCGGAGTATTTCTCCAATATGCTGGACAATCTGGGGGAGCACTGCCGCCTGTACATGGCCTTTCTGGGGGACAAGCCCATTGCCGGAACCCTGGCCATCTGGTACGGCGACAAGGTGTGGTATCTCTACGGCGCCAGCTCCAACGAGGATCGCAACTATATGCCCAACTACCTGCTGCAATGGGAGATGATCCGCTGGGCGGTGGAAAAGGGCTGCCGGGTCTACGATTTCCGGGGCGTGCCCGGGGATGTGGGGGAGGATCATCCCCTCTACGGGCTGGTGAAGTTCAAGCGGGGCTTCAACGGCGAATACACGGAATTTGTGGGTGAAATGGATCTGGTGCTGGACAAGTTTGCCTATGTCTGCATCGAAAAGGCCACCAGTATTTTCAAGGATCTACGCAAAGCCGTCTATATGTTCAAAAACAAAAAGAAGTAACGGAGGAGCGCCATGAGAGCCTATATCGTAGAGCGCGACGCACTGATCCACAACATCCAGACCCTCCGGCGGTTTGCAGGCGACATCCCCATCTGGGGCGTGCTCAAGGGCAACGGCTACGGCATCGGCCTGCTGCCTCTGGCCCGGCTTCTGTCGGAAAACGGCGTGGAGCGCTTCGCCGTCACGGAACTGAAAGAGGCCGAGCAGCTTCGGGAGGGCGGTTTTGCCGACAATCCCATTTTGATGCTCCGCTCCACGGCAGACCCCGCAGAGATCAACGCCCTGCTGGATCTGCACGTCATCCTCACCGTCGGTTCCTATGAGACCGCCGTGGCCATCAACGCCATTGCGGGCAGCCGTGCCGACATTGCCGAGGTGCATCTGGCGGTAGACACGGGCATGGGTCGCTACGGCTTTTTGCCCGAGGAGACGGATAAAATCATCTCCCTGTACGAATACATGAAAAATCTGGCGGTGAGCGGCATCTACACCCACTTCCACAGCGCCTTTTGCAGCAGCCGCGCCACCAAGCGCCAGTTTGCCCTGTTCCAGTCCGTGGTAGACAAGCTGCAAAATGCCGGCTATGAGACCGGTATGGTACACTGCTGCAATTCCGCCGCTTTTCTCAGGTTCCCCCAGATGCACTGCGATGCCGTGCGGCTGGGTTCGGTGCTGCTGGGCAGAGTGGGCGTATCCACCCGGCTGAATCTGAAGCGGGTGGGCTATGCCGAGGCCACGGTGGACGAGCTGCGCACCATTCCCAAGGGACACACCGTGGGCTACGGCGCAGGCTGGAAAGCCAGGGAGCAGACCCGCATTGCCGTGGTGGAGCTGGGCTGGTATAACGGCTTCGCCGCCGAGCGGCAGAACGATCTGTACCGCGTCCGGGACAGCCTGCGGGGGATTCTGCACCATGTGAAGGACATTTTCCTGCGGCGGAATCTCATCGTCACGGTCAACGGCCACAAGTGCCGGGTACTGGGGCATGTGGGCATGGTCAACATGGTGGTAGATGTGACGGATATCGACTGCTCTCTGGGGGACAAGGTCGTTGCCCAGATCAACCCCCTGCTGGTCAAGGGACTGAAGATTCAATACCGATGACGTCCCGGACTTCCGGCGTCAGAATTAAAAATCATCGTGCAGGGTGGGAGACAAGCCCATCCTGCATATTTTTTAGGAGGAAGCTATGCTCAGGCAGATCATGGAAATCGCGCAACAGGCGGGGGAGCTGATCCGCACCGCCGCAGACATCACCCCGGAGGAAAAAACCGGCTTCCGGGATCTGGTGACCCAATACGACCGGCAGGTGCAGGCGCTGCTGCAGAACAGCCTCCGCGCCGTGCTGCCCCAGGCCGCCTTTCTGGGGGAGGAGGGGACGTTCCGCCCCGACGGGGACGCCCTGTGGGAATTTATCGTCGATCCCATTGACGGCACCACCAATTTTGTGCAGGGCTTTCCCAACTGCTGCGTCAGCATCGGGCTGCTGCACCGGGGGCAGATGGAGCTGGGGGTCATATACAACCCCTTTACCCGGGAGCTGTACAGCGCCCGGCGGGGGCAGGGCGCCTACCGCAACGGCCGGCGTTTGCAGCTTGCCGACCGGGATTTACAGCACAGTCTGTGTATGTTCGGCAGCAGCCCCTACTATCCGGAACTGACGGAGCTGTCCCTGTCCCTGTTCGGGGAGATCTACGCCCATGCGCAGGATGTGCGCCGCTTCGGCTCTGCGGCGCTGGACTTCTGCTATGTGGCCGACGGCAGGGCTGGCGTCTTTTACGAGTGCAGGCTCTGCCCCTGGGACATTGCCGCCGGCAGCCTCATCGCTCAGGAGGCGGGCGCCGTGGTCTCCACCCTCACCGGCCAGAGCCTGCCCTTTGACCGCAAATGTTCCGTCGCCGTGGGCGCGCCCACGGCCTGGGCGCAGATGTGCAGCCGGTTCGCGCCCCATATAAAAGGATGGGAGGAAATGCTTTGAAAAAAACGCTGGCGCTTTTGCTGCTCTGTCTGTGTCTGCTGCTCCACGGCTGCACTCTGTCCGCCCCTGCGCCCACTGACCCCTCCACAGCAGAGGCCGGCCAGACGGCCTCTGCCCAACAGACCGGCTCGGAGATTCCCCGGCGTCTTTGCAACGGCGGCCTGCGGGACTACCTGCCGGCAAAGACCATACAGATGACGTCCTTTGACCGGCTGGCATACACCCGGCCGGATACCCGGAGCCTGTACGACACCTTCGCCCGGCTCACCGCAGCCGTGGAAGACGGGGCGGACGCGGATACAATATTAAATATGTATTATCCCGCCTACGACCGGTACTACAGCTTCTATACCATGGACGCCATGGCCAACATCCGCTACAGCGCCGACACCACGGACAGCTTCTACCGGGCGGAGTACGATTTCTGCGAGGCCGCCGCGCCGGAGGTGGAAAAGCGGCTTGAGGCCTTCTACAAAGCCTGCACCCAAAGCCCTGAGCGGCAGGCGCTGGAGCAGGCCTGCTTCGGGCAGGACTATTTTGCTCAGTACGACGACTACAGCCTGTACACCAACGAGGAATACCTTGCCCTTGCCCGGCAGGAGGAGGCGTTGCTGGCGCAATACCGTGCTGCGGTGGAATCCCCCATCGTGTTCTACGACGGCCGGCAGCAGAATTATGCCGATCTGCTGCGCAGTGCCCGGGATTATGAGACCTATTACAGTGTTTTGCAGGCCTACTACAGCCAGTATAACCCCTCCGTCGGCGCCGTCTATCTCGCCCTGATCCGGGTGCGCGGGCAGATCGCCCAATGCCTTGGCTATGACACCTATGCCGACTACTGCTACGACAGCGTCTATGAGCGGGACTACACACCCCTGCAGGGGGCGGATTACATTGCCCAGGTGCGCCGGCAACTGGTGCCGGTGTTTCAGGCGCTGGCCTATGATGACGAGTTTGCCCGTCTGCAATACGCCGAAACGGACAGCGACGGCGTATTTACCGCGTTGAAGCAGGCGGCGGCCTCCATGGGCGGCACGGCCGAAGAAGCCTTCCGGTTTATGGAAGCCTACGACTTATACGACATCGCCCAAAGCGACCGCAAGGCAGACACCTCCTTCACCACCTACCTGTACAGCTATGAAGCGCCCTACCTTCTTCTGGACGCCCAGGGCACGGAGGAGGATTTTCTGACCTTCGCCCATGAGTTCGGCCATTTTGCCGACGCCTACGCCCACTATCACGGCCAGGGGGATCTGGAGACGGCGGAGACCTTTTCGCAGGCCATGGAATATCTGGCGCTGTTCTATCTGCAGGACGCGCCGGGAAGCAGCAGCGTCCAGAACCTGCAGCGCCTGAAGCTGGCCGACACGCTGGAAACCTTTGTCACCCAGGCGGCCTTTGCGGATTTTGAAAACCGGGTCTACGCCCTGCCCGACGACGGGCTGACGCTGGAGGCGGTCAACCGCATCTACCGCCAGATCGCCAAAGACTACGGCTTTTATACGGAGGAATTTGACTTTTACTATTCTCAGGCATGGATCGACGTGCCCCACTTTTTCGAGTCCCCCTATTATGTGATCAGCTACTGCCTTTCGGCGGACGCCGCTCTGCAGATCTGCCGTCTGGAGGCGGAAACACCGGGCAGCGGACTGGAAAAATATAACGAACTTTTGAATATGAATACATCCGACGGCCTGCAGGCAGTACTGACCGCTTCCGGCCTGGAAAACCCGCTGAAAGTGGGAAAATTAGAGGAAATCTCAGGCTTTTTCAGACAAACCTTAAATTTGAAAACGGATTGAAACCCGTTCCACAATCAATATAACCGAAATTTTGACCTCATATTTGTTCAATGTGCTAAAAATTTGAAAGGTCACCTAAGAAATCTTGTCAAAAGTAGGCAAATGTGCTATATTGAGGTTGATAGCAAAAGGTTCGCCTGTTTGAACCGGCTATAAATTTTAGAATGGAGGAACTCTTTATGAAGAAGATCTTGGCACTGTTGCTCTGTGTTGCTCTGGTTGCGGCGCTCTTTGTGGGCTGCGGCAGCGGAACGCAATCAACGACGACCACCGGTGCGCCTTCCAACGGCGACACCAACGCGCCCGACGACGGCGGCGAAGCCAATACGCCCGACAGCGGCAACGCCAGCGATATCAAGATCGGCGCTGTTCTGGTGGGCGACGAGAACGAAGGCTATACCTACGCGCACATCCTCGGCCTGCAGGAGGCTCTGAGCAATCTGGGTCTGACGGAGGCCAACATTGTCTGGAAGTACAGCATCCCCGAAGACGAAACCTGCAAGGACGCCATTGTGGACTGCATCGATCAGGGCTGCACGCTGGTGTTCACCAACTCCTACGGCCATCAGTCCTTTGCCCAGCAGGCTGCCGAGGAGTATCCCAACGTCCAGATCGTTGCCATGACGGGCGACACGGCCAAGGCTTCCGGTCTGGCCAACTTCCATAACGCATTCACCAAGATCTACGAAGCCCGTTACGCCGCCGGCGTCATTGCCGGTATGAAGGTCAAGGAGCTGGTAGACGCCGGCAAGCTGTCCGACAAGAATTATGACGCCGACGGCAACGTGAAGATCGGCTATGTGGGCGCTTACCCCTATGCCGAAGTGGTCTCCGGCTACACCGCTTTCTATCTGGGCATCAAGTCCGTGTACGAAAAGGTCTCCATGGAAGTGCAGTACACCAACTCCTGGTTCAACATCACCGCCGAAAATGAGGCTGCTGTGGCGCTGATCGCCGACGGCTGCTGCATCATCGGCCAGCACGCCGACTCCACCGGCGCTCCCTCCGCCTGTGAGGAAGCTCTGGCTGCCGGCACCACGGTCTACTCCGTAGGCTACAACGTGGATATGCTCTCCGTGGCGCCCAACGCGGCGCTGGTCTCCCCCACCAACGAATGGGGCGTCTATTACACCTACGCCATCGGCGCCGTCATGAACGGCGAGTCCTTTGAAACCAACTGGGCAGAGGGCTTCGACCAGGATGCCGTGGCTCTGACCGAGCTTGGCCCCAATGTGGCCGAGGGCACCAAGGAAGCAGTGGACGACGTCATCGCCAAGCTGAAGGACGGCTCCCTGCATGTATTTGACACTGCCACCTTCACCGTGGGCGGCCAGCCTGTGACCTCCGCCTTTGCCACCGACACCGACGGCGACTTCGCTCCCGATGCGGACGAGGCCATTATCGACGGCTACTACCATGAATCCTACTTCCAGTCTGCGCCGTCCTTCCAGTTGAGAATTGACGGTATCACCGAGCTGAACTGAGTTTGCTGCGGGGAAGCCGCTGCGGCGGCTTCCCCTTTCCTATCAGGCTGCGGTGTATCAATCCGGCAAGCAAATTGCCGGATTGATAATATATCGCTTCACTTCAGGCGGTATTTTCCGCTTGCCGGCGCGGCAGCGAGGCAAAGGGCGGCACCTGCGCCTGAGTTTCCCGGCAGGAGCTTAATTCCTACGGGACAGGCAATGCGGCCTTTGGTTCTCCTTTTCCCCGCAGTTGGATAAAAAAAGAATGAAAGGATGACATGCTTGGATATTGAAAATGCAATCGAATTACGGAACATAACCAAGCGGTTCGGGCCGGTCGTTGCAAACGATAACATTTCTCTGCAGCTTCATAAGGGAGAGATCCTCTCCCTGCTGGGCGAAAACGGCAGCGGTAAGACCACACTGATGAATATGCTCGGCGGCATTTACTTCCCGGACGAGGGCAGCATCCTTGTCAACGGCGAGCCTGTATCCATCAAGTCTCCCAAGGATTCGTTCCATTACGGCATCGGTATGATCCACCAGCACTTCAAGCTGGTCGACGTCTTTACCGCCGCCGAGAACATCGTTCTGGGTCTGGAGGGAGAAAAGGGAAAGCTGGACAAGGCTTCCATCCGCAAAGCCGTTCGAGAGATCGCCGACCGCTATGGCTTTGAAATCGATCCCGACCAGAAGGTCTATGAGATGTCCGTATCTCAGAAGCAGACCGTAGAAATCGTCAAGGTGCTGTATCGCGGCGCCAACATTCTGATTTTGGACGAGCCCACCGCCGTTTTGACCCCGCAGGAAACGGATAAGCTCTTTGCCGTCATGCGCAACATGAAAAAGGACGGGAAGGCCATCATTATCATCACCCACAAGCTCCACGAGGTGCTGGCGGTTTCCGACCGCGTGGCGGTGCTGCGCAAGGGGCAGTACATCGGCGACGTGCCTACGGCAGAGGCTACGCAGCAGTCCCTGACCGACATGATGGTTGGCCGCTCCGTCAGCCTGAACATCGACCGCCCCGTCAATCCGGAGCAGAACGACCGCATCGTGGTCAACCATCTGACCGTCAAAAACAAAGAGGGCGTGAAGATGCTGGACGACGTAAGCTTTACGGCCAGGAGCGGCGAGATCCTGGGCGTGGCCGGCATCGCCGGTTCCGGCCAGCGGGAGCTGTTGGAGGCCATCGCCGGAATGCAGCGTCTGGAGCCGGGCAGCGAGATCCGCTATATCTCCCCCGAGGGGGAGCAGACGGTACTCAACGGTATGGATCCGCTGGATATTATCCATAAGGGCGTGCTTCTGTCCTTTGTGCCGGAGGATCGTTTCGGCATGGGACTTGTGGGCAGCATGAGCATTGTGGAAAATATCAAGCTGCGCACCTACCGCCGGGGCAAAGGCCCCCTCACCGACCGGAAATATCCCACAGATCTGGCCAACCGCATCGTCTCCGATCTGGAAGTGGTGACGCCGGATGTCAACCGCACGCCCCTGCGCCGTCTTTCCGGCGGCAACGTCCAGAAAGTGCTGGTGGGCAGAGAGATCTCCTGCAACCCCAGCGTGCTTATGACGGCTTACGCCGTGCGCGGTCTGGACATCAATACCTCCTACACCATCTACAACCTGCTCACCGACCAGAAGATGAAGGGCGTGTCCGTCATCTATGTAGGCGAAGATCTGGACGTGCTGCTGGAGCTGTGCGACCGGATTCTGGTGCTCTGTGGCGGTCAGGTCAGCAGCATTGTGGATGCGCGCAATACCACCAAAGAAGAGATTGGTCTGATGATGACCCAGGTAAGAAGGGAGGGCGCTGACCATGAATGAACCGTTGATCCGCATTTCCAAGCGCGACGGGATCTCCAAGCCCAAGGCCTGGGGCATCCGGGGTCTGGCGCTGCTGTTCTCCCTGATCCTCAGCGCCGTGGTCATCTTTGCCATCGTCAAGCTCAACCCCTTAAAGGTCTACGTCTCCATGGCACTGGGCGCCTTCGGCACGGGCAAGCGTATCTGGATCACCCTGCGTGACACCATGATTCTGACCTGTATCGCCGTGGGTCTTGCACCCGCCTTTAAGATGCGGTTCTGGAACATCGGCGCCGAAGGCCAGATGCTGGTAGGCGGCATCGCCACCGCCTTCTTCATGATCAAGTTCGCCGGGAAGATGCCTGCGTTCCTGCTGTTTCTGTGCATGATCGTCACGGCGCTGCTCTTCGGCGGCATCTGGGGTCTGATCCCCGGCTTCTTCAAGGCCAAGTGGAACGCCAACGAGACGTTGTTCACCCTGATGATGAACTACATCGCCATTCAGTTGACCTCCTTCTGCGTGTCCAAGTGGGAGAACCCCATCGGCTCCAACACCGTGGGCATCATCAACCCCAGCACTAAGATCGGCTGGATCGGTGACTTCCTCAACAGCGACAACCCGGTACACTACAACAACGACTTTTTGTGGACCATCCTCATTGTGGTGCTGCTGGCCGCGCTCATGTACTGCTATCTGCGCTACACCAAGCACGGCTATGAGATCTCCGTGGTAGGCGACTCGGAGAACACGGCAAGATATGCTGGCATCCGCGTCAACCGCGTCTATATTCGCACCATGGCGCTCTCCGGCGCCCTGTGCGGCTTCGCCGGCTTCCTGGCCGTCTCCGCCGTCTCTCACACCATCTCCACCAGCACCGCCAACGGCCGCGGCTTTACGGCCATCATTGTGGCATGGCTGGCCAAGATGAACCCCTTCGTCATGATCCTGATCTCCGTCCTTCTCACCTTCCTGGACAAGGGCGCCATCCAGATCGCCTCTGACTTCGGTCTCAACGAGTACGCCTCGGAGATCATTTCCGGCATCGTGCTGTTTTTCATTCTGGGCAGTGAGTTCTTCATCAATTACAAGGTGAAGCTCCGCGGACATAAGGAGGGCTAAAGATGTCTGGTATTTTAAGTTTCCTTTCCTCTTTCCCGACGCTGCTGCACTCCGCGATCATCTTTGGCACGGTCATTATGTTCGGCTCTCTGGGCGAGATCCTGACGGAGAAAAGTGGCCATCTGAATCTGGGCGTGCCCGGTATCATGTATCTGGGCGGCATCGCCGGTCTGGCCGGTACGTTCATGTATGAAAACGTCTACTGTGCCAATGCGGGCATCACGCCCAACGCCGTCCTGTGCGTGATCATCTGTCTGGTGTGTACGTTCCTGGCGGCAGCGCTGGGCGGCCTGATCTACGCATTCCTCACCATCAGCCTGCGTACCAACCAGAACGTCACCGGTCTGACTTTGACCATCTTCGGCTCCGGCGTGGGCAACTTCTTCGGCGGCAGCCTGAACAAGCTGGCCGGCGGCGTCGGTCAGGTCAACGTCAAGGTCACCTCCGAGACCTTCCGTGCCTACAGCTCCGGTCTTGTTACCAAGCTGGACGCGCTGACCGGCAAGGTGCAGTTGGGCACGTTGCTGTTCTCCTACGGCTTCCTCACCTATGTGGCCATTGTATTTGCCATTTTGCTGTGGTATTTCCTGACCAAGACCCGCACCGGCCTGTGCCTGCGTGCCGTGGGTGAAAATACCGCTACGGCGGACGCGGCCGGCATCAACGTCACCAAGTACAAGTATCTTGCCACCTGCGTGGGCGCCGGAATCTCCGGCCTCGGCGGCACATACTACGTCATGAACTACATCCGCGGCACCTGGGAGAATCAGGGTACCATTGAGGCGCTGGGCTGGCTGGCCGTGGCGCTGGTCATCTTCGCCACATGGAAGCCCATCCGCTCCATCTGGGGCGCCTACCTGTTCGGCGTGCTGTACTGGGCGTACAACTACATTCCCGGCTTGCAGAGATCGTCCATTGAGCTGTTTAAGATGCTCCCCTATGTGGTCACTCTGCTGATTCTGATTATCGTCTCTCTGCGGCGCAAGCCGGAAGACCAGCCGCCGGCTTCTCTGGGTCTTGCCTACTTCCGAGAAGAACGATAGCCGGGCGAATTTGAAATTTGTCCCAACAAAACGGGGCTGCCGCAAGCTGCTTTGCACTTGCGGCAGCCCCTTGCGTTTGCCCCGGGGCACCCCATCCGGGATTCCCGAAGCATCAAAACCAGACGGCAGACGCCCTGTGGGCGGTCTGCCGTCTGGTTTTACAACGGATATAGGGTCTGATGCGCAGCTCTGCGCCCGGAAAGCACACCGGATTATGGCGCTATGCTCCCACGCGCTCCTGCGCTGCGAGTTCGTCCATATCCAAAAACAGGCTGTCGTCCAGCCGCAGCCCCTGAGGCGTTTGGATGACGCCGTAGCCGCAGTCTGCGGCGATCCGGAACAGCAGCTTTCCGTCAATGCCAATGAGATTATCCACCTTATCCAGCAGCTTTCTGGCCTCGGAATGGAAGGTGGAGACC
>JAQYBZ010000049.1 GCA_029003235.1 Bacillota bacterium | reverse complement strand
GGGGGGAATGTGTGCTGCGTGAGGCCACCTGCCCGGTGGCAGGCGTCTTGGCGCGCACGTGCGCCGTCTGCGGTGATGTGCAGCTGACGACGGAGCTGCCACCGCTGGGCCACGATTTTGTCGAAACCGGGCGGCAGGAGCCGACGGAAGCGGAGGGCGGCTGGGTCGATTACACCTGTACCCGCTGCGGTGAAGAAAAGCGCGAGACCCTGCCACCTCTCGAAACAGAGACGGACGCCCTCACAGATCGGAGGAAAAACCATGAAAAAGCGTTGCTTTAGAATATTGCTTGCGCTGTACCTCGTGTGCGCACTTGTAACGCAGACGTCGGCAGCGACAACGGTGGACGCGCTGGATGAGCTTCTGGGCGTAGACGATCTGCTGCACTCCGATACGCTTGTCGCCGGAGACGCCCTTTCCGACTGGGCAGCGCTTCTGGTCGGGCGCAGCGGAAGCCCCGCGCACAGGGAGGACTATCTGGGCAGGCTTCAGGATGAGGTGTCCGCCCGCTACAACGAAACGGGCGGGCTGGATCCCCTCAAGGCAACGGAATGGCACCGCATCAGCCTGACCGTTCTGGCGCTGGGTGGGGATCCTACCTGCTTCGGCACGGACGCTGCCGGCAGTCCCATCGACCTGATCGCCGACGGAACCTACAACTGGCACAGGACGGACAGCCTTGGCACACAGGGACTCAACGGCTGGATCTTCGCACTGCTGACGCTGGATGCGCGGGACTACCCCGTGCCCGCCGGTGCGCGGTTTCAGCGGGAGGATATGGTCGAGGCGATCCTTGCCGCCCAGGAGCCGGACGGCGGCTTCGGCCTTGCCGCAGGGCAGTCGGATGTTGATATGACCGCGATGGCATTGCAGGCACTGGCGCCGTACCAAGCGCAGTACGAAGAAGCAATCGACAAAGCGCTGGACTATCTTTCCGCTGTACAGACAGCGCGGGGCGATTTTGCATGCTGGGGAACGCCCGGCGCGGAAAGCTGCGCACAGGTAATCATCGCGTTGTGCAGTCTTGGTATCGACCCACGCACAGACAGCCGTTTTGTCAAGGACGGCGGCAGCGCTTGGGACGGGCTGCTGCTGTATCGGACGGAAACGGGCGCCTTCTGCCACACGCTGGGAGACGAGGCGAACCTCCTTGCAACGGAGCAGGCGGGGCTTGCCCTGTGTGCCCTGGAGCGTATGGGCAACGGCAAAGGCAGATTATATGATTTTTCGGATATGGAGCTTCAGGAGGCTCCCTACGGCGGCACAGCAGGGAAACCCGCACTTTGGTGCGGGCTTGGCCTTGCGGCCGTACTTGTATGCGCAGCGATCTTTCTGATATGGAAAGGAAAGAGGAAATGTACGAAGTAAGCGAAAAAATGATTGGCGAGGTCAAAAAGGTCATCGTCGGCAAGGACGATGTGATCAAGAAAATATGGATCACCGTTCTGGCGCAGGGTCATGTGCTTTTGGAGGATGTGCCGGGCGTAGGAAAAACCACGATGGCTCTGTCTTTTGCGAAGGCACTTGGGCTGGAGGTACGGCGGGTGCAGTTCACGCCGGACACCATGCCGTCGGACATTACCGGCTTTTCCGTCTTCCATGACGGTGCGTTGCAATATCAGGCGGGCGCGGTCATGACCAATCTGCTGCTTGCCGATGAGATCAACCGCACCAGCCCCAAGACGCAGTCCGCCCTTCTGGAGGCCATGGAGGAGGGGCGTGTGACGGTGGACGGCAGAACCCATACGCTCCCCACGCCCTTTGTCGTGCTGGCAACGCAGAATCCCATTGGCTCCGCCGGAACGCAGAATCTGCCCAACTCTCAGCTCGACCGTTTCCTGATGAAGCTGTCGATGGGCTACCCCGATCGCAGGGAGCAAGTAGATATTTTGAAAAACCGACACGGCGCCGATCCGCTGGACACCGTGCAGACGGTAATGATACGGGAGGCGCTGAATGAGGCAATCGCTGCGGCGGAGACCACTTATGTTTCTGATGCCGTCTACGACGACATCGCCGCAATCACCGAAGCGACGCGCGTTCACCCGATGGTGCAGCTCGGCGTCAGCCCGCGCGGCGCACTGGCACTTTGCCGGGCGGCAAAGGCAAACGCCTTTACCAAGGGAAGAGATTATGTTCTGCCGGAGGATGTGCGGGAGCTGGTCAAGAGTGTCTTTGCCCATCGGCTGCTATTGTCGTCCAAGGCGCGTTTGAATGACTGCACTGCGGAAGATATTCTGGAAGAGATTTTGCGTAAAGTTCCCGTTCCGCAGCTTCCGGAGCGCAGAAAATGAGACGGGGTTTATGGCTTTGCTTTGCGGCACTTCTGCTGCTCGGATGCCTCTTGCAGCCATCGGCAGCGCTTTATGCGTGCCTCGGCGGGTGGCTTGCGCTGCCGCTGCTTTCATGGGGAATTGTGTGGTTTGCCCGCAAACGGGTCAGCCTCCGGATGGAGGCGGTGTCTGTCACGGAAAAGGGAAAAGCGGTTTTATTGACCGTTCGCTGTGGAAGGGGATGTTTGCCCTGCGGCAATGTGAGCGTGTGCTTGACCGTAGAAAATTCCGTAACGGGTGAGCGTGTGCAGGAAAAAATGTTCCTGCAAAAGGAGCAGACGGTAGCGCTGTGCAGTGACTTCTGCGGCTGCCTGCGGTGCAGCATACAAAAGGTGCGGCTGTGGGACGTGTGCGGCGTGCTTCCCGTGCCGCTGTCCTGCCGCCCGGAAAAGCGGGTGATGATTATGCCGCACACCTTTCCTGTGGAGATCAACATGGCTTCTGCGCCCGCGCAGTGTGAGGACTGCCGGGAATACGCGCAGGATCGGAAGGGGCAGGATCGTACCGAGACCTATCAGCTCCGCGATTATACAGCGGGCGACAGCATCCGTCAGATCCATTGGAAGCTTTCATCCAAACGGGGGCATCCCGTGGTGCGTGAGGCGGCCTGTCCCATGGATCAGTCGCTGCTTTTGTTTGTCGACCGGACATGGGGAAGCATTCCGCCTGCGCAGGCGGATGCCATAATGGAGGCAGCGGTCTCCGTTGCGCAGGCGCTGTCGGAACTGGGCCTTCCGTTTCGCCTGTGCTGGAACGATGATACAATACAAATGCGCGTTGTCGGTGCGGCGGAGGAGCTGCCTGAGGCCGTCGCAGCGCTTTTGAAATCCCGCACAGTGCGCGGAGAAAGCGGCAGCAGCCTGTACCTCAGCACCTGCGGCATCCCGACCGCCGGGAGAATCCTGTTTTTTGGCACGCAATATCCGGAGGAGGCTTTCCTGCAGGCAGCACCCTGTAAGGTGCTGCTTTGCGGCATGGGTGAAGCGTGCTTTACACCGGAAACGGCGGCGCAGGCACTGCGAATTCTGAGCTGGAGTTGAGCATCCGTTGAAATCGAACGATCAAACGCTGCATTTGACAAAACGGAATGACCGTGCAGAGCAGCCATTGCGGGAACGGCTTTCTCTCCTCATTGCAGCCGTTCCGGTCTTTCTTGGGCTTTGGGGCATGGTGCAAAACATCTGCCCCATCCACGAATTTTGGGTGGTTTTGGGGCTGTGCGCAGTGGTGCTTGCCGTCTGTTTTTCCTGGTGGCGGCAGTGGCAGAGAATTACGCTGCTCGCACTTTGCGCATCGGGCGTGCTGCTCTGCTTTGTGGGTCAGACTGCACTCACGCAGGGGCTTGCCGCCATTGCCAACGGCATTGGCACACTGCTGACCGAAAAAACCGGAAATTATTTTCTTCCCTATGCCTCCGCAGATATGAACGGTCTGACGGCAGCACTGATGTCTGTTTTGCTCGGCGGTCTGACGGCGGCAGCCATGCGGGCTTGGCGCGGCATTCCGCATGTTTGCTGCGCGCTGGGTGTCCTTCTTCTTGTCGTGTGCGGTTATTTGGAGGGAACTGTGTGGCTGGCACTGTACATGACAGGCACAGTTTTGCTGTTTGTGCGCCTTGCCTCGGGCGGCGGAAAGCCGATGCTTGCAGCGCTGGTGCTTTTCGCGCTTGTAGCTGCATCTCTTGCTGCCCTGACGGGCAGTACCGCACAGACCGATGCCGGGCAATGGCTGACCACGCTGCTGCACCGCATCCGCTATGAATCCGCAGAAAATCCCCTGCCGGAGGGCGATTTTCACCATCTGGGCGCTTTCACGCCCTCGCAGGAGGCAGCACTGGAGCTGCAGGCAGAGATATGGACTGCAACTTACCTGCGCGGCTATGTCGGAAGCGTTTATACGCCGCAGGGCTGGGAGGAGACGGACAAAGCTGCCGTTGCGCGGGAGGCGAAGCTGCTGTATGCCCTGCAGAAAAACGGTTTCTTTGCTGCCACGCAGCGCGGTGCACTGGAAGAAGCGCTGCAAAGCACTTCGGAGAACCGCTTCTCCCTCCGTATCCTGAATGCTTGCCGTGCATACGCCTATGTGCCTTACGGCGCGGACGAAATCGTGTTGGAGCCGCGTGCCCTGTTGACGGAGGGCTGCGCTGCGGGCGAGACTCTGGAGGGAGCCCTTTTTGACGTAACTGACAGCTATTTGGTGCAGGCGCAGCTTGCCGAAAACGAGGCAGATAGGGCCTATACCGACGCGGAAGCAGCATACCGCGACTGGGTATACGCGCAATACCTTTCCGTTCCGGACGATGCTTACACCCTGCTTGCTGCGCAGTTTCCCCTCCCTTCTGAGGCGCTGCCAACGGCACAGGCACGAGGGCTGGTGCTAAACTGGATGGAACAGACTCTGACTTATGACGAGAGTACTGTGACGGCGCAGGGCGATATGCCCTATTTGGAGTATCTTCTGACCGTAAACCCACGCGGCTACAGCGTACAGTATGCCACACTTACCACGCTGCTGATGCGCTGCTGCGGCGTTCCCGCCCGCTATGTCGAGGGTTATCTGCTCCCCGGCAACGAGGCGGAGGGCTTGGAAGCGGGTTCTGCCGTCATGTTGACGCAGGAAAACGCGCAGGCGTGGACGGAGATCTATTTGGACGGCGTGGGCTGGATTCCATTCGATACAACACCCAACCATAAAAATGAAATCATCTATGCGCTGCCGCCGGACGGGAGCGCCCAGACAGAGGCAGTTCCACCGCAGGACAGCCCGCAAGCGGAGCAAAGCGAACGGCAGGAGATCCAGATTCAACAGCAGAACCATGAAAAAACGGGTTGGGCATTCCGGCTGCCGCTGCTTTGGATTCTTTTCGGCACGGCGCTTTTAGTTCTGGCTCTTGCGCTGCTGCGGGCGCTTCTGATGCGCAGGCGGCTAAAAAAACGAATCCGGAGTTTTTCCTCCGGCGATGCGCGGCAGGCAAGTCTGGACTGCCTGCGCTATACGCAGACAGTGCTGCAATGCCTCGGCCTTTCCGAACGCAATGTACCGCTCACGCAGCGGACGGAGGAGATTGCGTCGCTGCTGGAGCTGGAGGATGCCGCGCCCGTGGCAGACACGCTGGTGTTTGCCGCCGTGCTCAGCTTCAGCAACCATCCGGCTGGCGAAGCGGAGCGTCAGCAGGCGCTATGTATTTTGGAGACAGTCTGTGCCATATGGAAAAAGAAAACAAACCCGCTGCGGCGCATCTACGCCCGGTGGTTCCGTTGTATAATCTTATAGTTTGGAGGAATATGATGAAACGCTTGGCTATTCAACGGGTCTTGGCCTGCTGCCTGCTGGCGGCTATGGTGCTGTCCTGGGCGCCGATCCCGGCACAGGCCTCCGGCGCAGTGCACGACGGGCAATTTGTGCTGGCGGTCATGACCCAGGAGGGGGCTGTCGTCGAGCCCGCGTATCTGCCCTACGCCGCCGGCGACACGGTGCGCACGGCGCTGCAAAACTCCGAACATACCTTTACGGGCATCGAAACCGGCTTTGTCGCCGCCATTGACGGCGTGGCAGACAACTACTGCCTGTTCTACGACGGAGGCGGCTATGATCTCGATGCCCCTGCTGACAGTGTGAACATCGTCTGCTTTACCTCCGCACAGGAGCAGTATTCCACGAACTATCTTGCCCTGCTTCGCGCTATGGCTGAGTATAACGCAAGTACGAACGGAGTGAGAAACAATCCTGCCGCGCAGGAGGCATATAAAAACGCACTGAGCGGTCTCTATGGCGCGACAGCGGAGCAGGCTCAGATGCTTCGGGCGGCGCTGCAGGAGGCTATGGACGCTTACGCCGCCTATTTATTGGGCGATACGGTGACACTGCGGCTTTCTGTTACGCAGGGCAGCGAGACAGGGAAGGCCGTCAATGCCGTGTTTACGGGGAGCTTCGGCAATACCTGTCAGGCAGAGCAGGTGACGGAGATTGCACTGATCCCCGGAAGCTATCAATTCGACCTCTCCGACGGCGGTATCAACCATGTACGCGGCAGCGTCACGGTGACGGAAGACCAAACGCTGACAGTCAGCCTGCCCACCGGCACCTGGATTGCGAATGTGGATCTGAGCATAAACAGCGGCGAGCAGTGGAACGCCGCGCCGCGCGATGGTAATGTCTATTATGTGCCGGATTATGCTGCAGGCAATCTCTACCCCTATATCGAGCCGGGCGCGGGCGTGGATACCACCGCCTGCGGCGTGTACCTGGCCGATACGCCGGGGGCGGCGCGTCGAACATGGCAAAGCAAGCAGACGGTTCTCTCCGCACTGATTCCGCAAAACAGTATACAGGGCACAGCCTTTGCGCTGGAGGCACGGCAGGCAGATGGCGCGTTTGAGCAGTACCAGCGCTATCCGTTGCAAATCGTCAGAGTGCCTACCCTTGCTTCCCTGACCGTAACCGGAGACGGGACGCAGCTCCCGCTCTCCTTTACGGCTTCTGTGGCGGAATATCAGGTGACGACGGTTTCGGACATCCTGGAGCTGGACGCTGCGCCACTGTGCGCTGATGCCTCCGTTGCCATCAATGGCGTGCCCGGCAAGACGGCAGCCGTTCCGATCAGCGGAAACAGCGGGGAGATCACAGTGGAGGTCTCCCACGCCAACGAGCAGCGGACGGTCTACAACATCCACGTGACAAAGGTTGCCGCCGCCGAGGTGTCAGTGAGCCATGCGCAGGGGGTTTCTGTGGCTGTATATAATGAGGCAGGTGCCTCAATCGCGCCCAAATCGCAGCAAGCAACCGCCACAGTGTTTTCGCTCATCCCGGGTGAGCGCTATACCTATGTCGCGACGAAGGATACCTGCTATCACACAAGCGACGATTTTACCGCGCAGGAGGCTCTGCGCCTTTCCGCTCCCACGCCTGAAACCTCTGACTGGCTGAGTGCGCTCCATGTGGGGCCGACCAAAAATGTAGCCTACAGCAGTGACGGAGAGTTCCAACCGTCAACCCACACCTATGTCTACAGAGTCGGCTCAAACCAGACTGCCTTCGGTGTCCTCGCGGCGCTTTCTGACGCGGGCACAGGCTGCACGATCACGGGCGATTATCCGGATTACCGCTATTGGAATCCCGCCTACGGCGCACGGACGCTGGCGCTGACCGACGGTGTCTATAAGTCCACCACCACCTTCCTCGGCGCTTCGGGTGAGGGCAACACCATGTGCCTGAAAATCAGCCGGGATATAAACGGTGTAACATATTATCAGGAGTACTTTTTGAAGGCGCAGCGGCTTTTGCAGCTCAACAGCCTGTCGTTTGCCACAGAGGGGCAGAGTCTGCCTTTGTCTCAGGATTTCGACAAAGGGATTCTGGACTACACCGTTTCCGTCGGGCAGATGCAGGCATCCGTCACAGCGAAAGTGAAGCTGCTTCATACCTCCGGCGGCAATGATAACGCCTTTACCCTGACACTGACCTGCGGCAAGAATATACAGAGACTTGATTATACTGCGCTGGCCGTCGACGCGGTGCAAAACGTCACTCTGCCGTTGGATCCCGCGCAGGAGGTGGAGACGATCACGCTTACCCTCGCCCGGGACGGCGCAATTTCTCAGACTTATACTATCACAGTGCAGAAGCTGCCACCTGTTGAAACAGTGATCGAGGCGGCACCGGCGGACGCCGTGGTTTTCCTGACGGATGACCTCACGGGCGCGCGGATCTGGCCGGACACAAACGGCAGATATCTGCTGAACACGAACGGCACATATACCTATTGCGTCACCTGTTACGGCTATGTTTCGCAAACGGCGACCTTCGCCGCAGGCGAGGCGCAAAAGGCAATTTCTGTCACGCTGCAAAAAGCAGCGGAGAATCGCCGCGAAGAGCTTCTGCAGGACGGCGACTGGTCAAGCTTCCGCGGAAACGCGGAAAACAATGGCGTCACTGCCGCACGGACGCCAATTATAGCGGAAGACACGGTGCTTAACTGGGCAAACAAAATCGGCGACGGCCTCTCCGGCGGCGGCGTGGGTTCGCCCATTCTGGTGGGCAGCGTGCTTTACACCTACGCCAACGACACCGTGATGAAGGTGGACCGGCAGACCGGGGAAGTGCTGCTCTCCAGGCCGATGGATCACGCTTCCAGCTTTTCCATCACGCCGCCCGCCTACGGCGAGGGCATGATCTTTGTCGCCCTGGCCAACGGCGCGGTGCAGGCCTTTGACGCCCAGACCCTAGAATCCCTGTGGTTGTACGAAGATGCTCTGGGCGGACAGCCGAACTGCCCCATCACCTATCTGGACGGCTATCTTTACACAGGCTTCTGGAATTCCGAGACAAAGCAGGCCAATTTTGTCTGCCTCAGCGTGACGGACGAAGATCCGGCGCAGGACAGGGAGCGCAAATCTGCCTCGTGGACGTATACGGCGGCGGGCTTTTACTGGGCGGGCGCCTGTGTGTCCGACGGCTTCCTGCTGGTGACCACCGATGACGGTGCTGCCGGCTACACCACAGAGCACGGCGAAATTCTGTCGCTGGATACCCACACGGGCTGCCTCCTTGACCGGCAAACGGCGCCGGGTACCGGTGATCTGCGCAGCAGTGTGTGCTATGATGCATCGACGGACGCTTACTACTTCACCTCAAAGGGCGGCGATTTTTACCGCATTGCGGTCAATGCCGACGGCACTTTCCGCGCAGACTCCCTGAAGCGGCTGCACTTGCGCAATGGCTCGGACAATGCTGCCACGCCGCCCATGAGCACCTCCACCCCCGTAGTCTACAACGGACGGGCATATATCGGCGTTTCGGGCACGTCCCAGTTCGGCGCGTATTCCGGACACAACATCACAGTTATCGACCTGCAATCATGGCGCATCGCCTACACTGTGCCGACCCAAGGCTACCCCCAGACCAGCGGATTGCTGACCACGGCATACGAAGAAGAAACGGGCTGTGTCTATGTGTATTTTATAGATAATTACACGCCGGGAAAGCTGCGTGTGATCTGTGACAAGGCGGGACAAACCGAGGCCGATCCTGCCTGGCTCACCACGGAAACCGACGTCTGTGCCGGTCAGACGCGCACGCTACAGACGGCTTACGCCCTGTTCACCCCCGCAGGTGCGCAGGCACAGTACGCCATTTGCAGCCCGATTGCAGATCAGGACGGGAATCTGTATTTCAAGAACGACTCCGGCTACCTGATGTGTGTCGGCAGTGTTATCACCGCGCTTACTGTGGAGCAGACGCCGGAAAAAACGGACTATGAGGCAGGACAGACGTTCGATCCCGCCGGGCTGAGGGTGACGGCGCAATATGCCAACGGCGCCGAAAAGGAAGTAACACAGTTTGTCCAGTTTTCGCAGGAGCCGCTGACAGCGGAGGACACGGAGCTCACGCTGACCTACTGCCTCGGCACATACCAGCAGATGTATCAAAATCGTGGCAGCGAGAGCGGTGTGCCCTATCACGTTCCGACAGCCACTGTCGATCTGGCGGTTTATCCGTCCCATGTGTGGGACAGCGGAACGGTCACGCAAGCCCCGACCGCCACGCAGGAGGGCGAAAAGACCTATTCCTGTGTGCTTTGCGGTGCCATCAAAACGGAGTCGATTCCGGCAAGCGGTGCCTGCGACGGCGGCACACAATGCCCGTCGCACGGGCTGTCCGACGTGCCGCTGAAGGCATGGTATCACAATGAGGTAGACTATGTGATCTTCCACGGGCTGATGTTCGGCACAAGCGCGACAACCTTCGAGCCGGAGACCCCCATGACCCGCGCCCAGCTCGTCACGGTGCTCTGGCGGCAGGCCGGTTGTCCGTCCCCCACAGGGAACAATCCCTTCTGTGATCTGACCGCCTCGTGGTATGTGGATGCCGTTGTCTGGGCAGCAGAAAACAGCATTGTCAATGGTGTCGGAAACAGCCGCTTTGACCCGGATGGCGTGCTGACGCGGGAGCAGTTGGCTACGATCTTCTTCCGCTACACAAAGGATTATCTGCGTTTGGACACCTCTGCGCGGGCAGCATTTGATCGGTTTGCGGACGGAACAACCGCCTCGCCGTGGGCGCAGGAGGCACTGCAGTGGGCAGTGGCCGACGGACTGATTGGCGGCAGCAACGAGGGCGGCAGGCTCTTCCTTGCACCGCTGGCAAGCGCGACCCGCGCCCAGGTCGCAGCAATCCTGATGCGGTTTCTGGAAAAATAGCCTAGTTCGAAAAACCGGCTGCAAGCATTGGCATCTGCCGATGTTCACAGCCGGTTTTGCTTAAGCAGTCTGATACTACCCCCGGTGATTCATATGATTCGAAACGCGGAGCTGTAACGGCAGGCTCATGCTGGCACTGCGTCGAGGGCATTGCCTATCATTTGAGCAGGCAGCACCACATTTCACAAGCAAAAACCCTTTCCGCAGAAGGCGGAACATGGAGGAATTCTATCCATTTCCGGAAAAATTGTCTCCGGCTCCGTACAGGCTCTTTCTCTTGACATTTTTTGCGCATATGGTATTATTGTTAAAGTAAGCTCAATTTGATTTCTAGGAGGTTTTTCAAATGGATTCAAAATACCTGAAGGAGCTTGAACCCGGTTTCTCCCCCCTGACGATCTGCGAGGAGGCGTCCCGCTGCCTGCTTTGCCACGACGCTCCCTGCTCTCAGTCCTGCCCCGCAGGCACCGATCCCGGGAAGTTCATTCGCTCCGTGCGCTTCCGCAACTTCAAGGGCGCTGCGGAAACCATCCGCGAGAACAACATCCTTGGCGGCATCTGCGCAAGAGTCTGCCCCACGGAAAAGTACTGCCAGTTGGCCTGCTCCCGCTGCGGCATCGATAAGCCCATTGACATCGGCCGCATCCAGCGCTATGTCACCGACATGGAAGACGCACTGGATATGAAGATTCTGGAAAAGCCCACCGAGAAAAAAGGCAAATCCGTGGCCGTCATCGGCGCGGGTCCCGGCGGCCTGTCCGTGGCCGGCGGCCTGCTGCTCAAGGGCTACGACGTGGAAATCTTTGAAAAGAACGACAAGCTGGGCGGCTATCTGCGCTATGGCATCCCCGAATACCGTCTGCCCACCCATGTGGTAGACAAGGAAATCCAGCGCATCCTCGATCTGGGTCTTGTGGTACATACGGGCGTGACCGTGGGCAAGGATATTTCCATGGACGAGCTGAAGCAGAAATTCGACGCCGTGGTCGTGGGCATCGGTCTCAGCGGCGGCAAGTGGCTGCCCATGTTCGAGGGCAACCCCGATGTGGAGACTGCCGTTTCCTTCCTGCGCCGGGTCAAAGAGGCCAAGGGTCAGGTAGAGATCCCCGACAACGTACTGGTCGTCGGCGGCGGCGACGTGTCCATGGACACCTGCACCACCCTGAAGCTGCTGGGCGCCAAGAACGTGACCGCCATCGTCTACGAGGAATACTGCGAGTTCAAGGCCAGCCAGAAAGAGCTGGCAGGTGCGCGGGAACAGAACGTGTCCATCTACGACGGCTATATTCCCACCAAGGTGGAAGGCAAAACCGTCACCTTCCAGCACAGAAAGATCGGCAGCGAGATCACCTATACCGCAGACAAGATCATTCTTGCCGTCGGACAGACCCTTGAGGCCGACGGTCTGGGTCTTGACTTCACCCGCGGCGAGGCCGACAGCCAGAACTTCCGCGTGGGCAATTCCAATGTCTTCGTAGTCGGCGACATTTCCAAGAACGAAGAAAAGAGCGTGGTGGGCGCCGTCAAGAGCGCCAAGTTCGCCACCGCATACATCGACGCTTATCTGGGAGGGAAATAACCATGGTGAAAAAAGATTTATCCGTCAATTTTCTTGGCGTAAAGTTTGAAAATCCATTCTGCCTGTCTTCTTCCCCCGTGGGCAACTGCTACGACATGTGCAAAAAGGCCTATGAGGTCGGCTTCGGCGGCGTGGTATTCAAGACCATCGGCCCCAAGTCCTACTTTATCGACGAGGTTTCTCCCCGTTTTGACAAGCTGGACAAGGAATCCACCGGTTTTGTGGGCTTTAAGAACATGGAGCAGATCGCAGAGCATCCTCTGGAGGAGAATCTGGCCGACCTGCGCCGTCTGAAGAAGGAATTCCCCAACAAGGTCCTCATTGCCTCCATCATGGGCAACGACGAGCAGACCTGGGAAGATCTGGCGCGTCTGGTCACCGAGGCCGGTGCGGATATGCTGGAGCTGAACTTCTCCTGCCCCCAGATGACCTCTCATGCCATGGGAAGCGACGTGGGCACCAGCCCCGAGCTGTGCCGCAAGTACTGCGCCGCCGTCAAGCGCGGCTCCAGTCTGCCGGTACTGGCAAAGATGACCCCCAACATCACGGACATGGTTCCGGTGGCGCTGGCCAGCCTGGAGGGCGGCGCTGACGGCATTGCCGCCATCAACACCGTCAAGAGCGTCTGCAACGTGGATCTCAACCGCTACATCGGTATGCCCATCGTGGACGGCAAGTCCTCCATTTCCGGCTATTCCGGCAAGGCAGTCAAGCCCATCGCCCTGCGCTTTTTGCAGCAGATGCGCAGCGATCCCAGACTGAAGGATCTGCCCATCTCCGGTATCGGCGGCATCGAGACCTGGGAAGACGCGGCGGAGTTCATTCTCATGGGCGCCACCACCCTGCAGATGACCACCTCCTGTATGCAGTACGGCTACCGGGTGGTAGAGGATATGAAAAACGGCCTGATGCACTACATGGAGGAGCAGGGCGTTGACAGTCTGGAACAGTTGGTCGGCCGCGCCACCGAGAACATCATCCCGGCGGAGGAGCTGAACCGCGACTACATCGTTTACCCCAAGATCGACGAGGACAAGTGCGTCGGCTGCGGCCGGTGCTACATCTCCTGCTACGACGGCGCCCATCAGGCTATGGAGTGGAACGAAGAGACCCGCAAGCCCCACTGCAACACCGAAAAGTGCGTGGGCTGCCACCTGTGCGCGCTGGTATGTCCCGTCTCCGCCATCTCCAAGGGCGAGATCAAGATCAAGCCGGGTCGCAAGACCAAGGTGGAGGACGTGCGCGTCTGATCCATTCGCAAAATCAGGATAACAAATCGGGGCGTGATGCTGTGCCTCACGCCCCGATACTTTTTTGATTTACAGCTCGTCAAACAGGCCAAGAATGACGATGCCGACCACAGTGACCGCGATGGCCAGATAGTGCTTCCAGGTCAGGCGCTCTTTCAGGAACAGGCGCCCCCAGACAACGGACAGGGCACAGTAGGCGGAGATGATGGGCGCGGAGAACATGACGTGCGCCGAATCGTTGAGGGCATAGATATAGGCAAGCTGACCGGCGGTCTCAAAGACGGCGCCCACATATTTGGGCGCTTCCATTTTCGCAACGAGCTTCTGCCTGCGCACACCCAGCACATAGACGGCACAGACGATGCCCACCGCAAAGAAAGTCAGTTCATAGGCCACGTTGGCACTGTCCTCGTTAAGGGTCTCCAGCACCACGCTGTCGGCAAAGGTTCCCAGCGCGTCCAGCAGACAGTAGATCACGGGAATCAGCAGTGCCACCAGCGACTTGGTATACTTGATATTTTCTTTCTCCATCCGGGCGGCGCGCAGAGCGTCGTCCTCGGTCATCTGGACAACGCCCAGACCGATGACGCCGGCGCAGACCAGCACCATGGCCGCCAACTGCCAGCCGTTGACGCTGCCCAGTCCCGCCGTACAGATGCACAAAATGGCCACAATGGCACCGGAGGAATTGCAGATGGGTGAGGAAATGGACAGCTCTATGTAGCGCAGCCCCAGATAGCCGATGGCCATGGAGACAATATACAAAGCAGACACAGGCAGGTAGGTCAGGATCACCTGCCAGGAAATCTCCACACCGCCGACGAAGATCTCATAGGCAGCGTGCAGTCCCATGATCAAGCCCACGGCCATGACCATTTTCAGATGGCTGTATTTATCCCGTCCGTCCTGACAGCCGATCTTGGAAAACAGGTCGGAGCCGCTCCAACATATCAGCGCGATAATTGCAAACCAAAACCACATAACGCTCTCTCCCAGAATGATTTGTCAAGAATGTTAACATTATAAGCACGGGCAATTTTTCTGTCAACAAAAATCTGCGGCAAAGGGGGAAAGTCCCTTTGCCGCAGAGAAAAACCGCGAAAAATCGTAAATTCTCAGAAACCGGTAAATCAGCTCAGCTTTGTGCCGCAGTTGGGGCAAAACGCACTGCCCGGCGCCAGAGGTGTGCCGCAATGGGGGCAGAAGGAAGCCGTGCCGCCATAGGGCAGCGCCACCGGCGTGGGATTGGTGATCTCTTCGTAAAACGCGGCCTGCACCAGACCGAGGAACAGGGGCAGCAGCACTGCGGCGCAGAGGAGCAGCAGGACGGCCACGATCAAAAACAGGATGCCTACATAGGGAATCTGTGCCAGCAGCGCCAGCAGCAGCACAGCCACCCACAGCGCAACGTAGATCAGAATGTCCGCGCCGAACATCTTGCCCTTATAGCCCTGGGTCATCTGGGAAGAGCGCTTAATGGCCTCTGTGGGAGAGATCTCCGGCTCCTGCATAAGGATGTAGGGCGTCAGCCGGTACTGGTAGGAACGGATCATCCCAAAAACGATACCCGCAACGGGAATCAGGCTCCACAGGAAGATCCACAGCTCCATCCAGGCCATGCCGGCCAGCACCCGCTTAAAGGTCTTGCCGTCCTTGAAGCAGTCAAAAAGCTGGACACAGTGAACCTCGTCTCCCCGGTAGCCGTGGAGAAAGATCAGAGTCATGGAGGTATCCAGCAGCAGCACGATGGCCATGGCCACGCCGACAACGGTGCCGAACAAAAGCTGCGCCAGAACCACAAGAAGCCCCTTCAGCAGAGAGATGCCCCAAAGGGCAAAGGGTTTTTTGGCCAGAACGGCCAACGCGCGTTTGTAGATGGTCAGAATCATTTATACTCCTCCTTCTCAGGACAAAGCCTTTTCGGTCAGCCAAACCCCTCCGGGCTTCGCCTCGCCGAACATTTCGGGCGCTGCTTTATTTGTATGACCGAACCTTTGTCCAATTTCAGTATACCATACAAATCCGTTTTGTCAATTCCTGTCAAAAAACAAGCTTTTCTCCCGGCATTGTCCCGGTCTGTGGCATAAACGCGCCTTTGCGCCCATAGAATGTTCCCGTAGCGGGTACTGCCGGTTCGGGAAAGATTTCCCTTGCAAAAACCTCAGGACGGACGTATAATGATAATATAAAAGGGAGTAGCTGGCGGATATGCCTCCGTGCCACACGGCGTCAATACAGCCTTACGGCTCGCCGGTGGATGAAACAGCAAGACTTTTATTCTGTGCCCGTGCGCAGAATAAAGGTCTTATTTTTTTGCGTGGAAAGGACGATGACACAATGCTTCCTGCTCTGATTCTCTTTGCCGTGACCTATGCGGTCATGATCCTGCTGCCCAAATACCGGTGTCCGGCGGCACTGATCTCTGCGGCGCTGTTCTTGATTCTGGGCATTCTGCCTGTGGAAAAAGCAGCCGGCGCGGTCAACTGGAACGTGCTGATGATGCTGGCGGGCACCATGGGCACCGTCTCGTTTTTCATCGACTCCAAAATGCCCAACCGCATGGCGGATCAACTGCTCCGGTGCGCCCCCAACGTCATGTGGGCGGTGGTAATCCTGTCCCTGTTTGCCGGGCTGGTCTCCGCCTTTATGGACAATGTGGCCACCGTACTCATGATTGCGCCCGTGGGGCTGGCCGTGGCCAAAAAGCTGAACATCTCCCCGGTGCCCATGCTCATCTGCATTTCCGTCAGCTCCAATCTGCAGGGCGCGGCCACGCTGGTGGGCGACACCACCTCCATTCTGCTGGGCGGCTACGCGGACATGAGCTTTGCCGACTTTTTCTTCCTGGACGGCAAGCCCGGCATATTCTGGGCAGTAGAGCTGGGCGCCCTTGCCACGATTCCGGTCATTTTATTCACCTTCCGCCATGCGCGCCAGTCGGTGGCCAAAGGCGGGCTGACGCCGGTGGAGGACTATTTCCCCACCGTGCTGCTGGTTGCCAACATCGTGCTGCTCATCGCGGCCTCTTTCCTGCCCCAAAAACCGGAACTGACCAACGGACTGATCTGTCTGGGCGTGTTCGCCGTGGGGCTGATTCGCTCTCTGATCCTGGAAAAGAGCGCCTCCGGCTGCCTGCGCGCACTGAAAGACATCGACTATTCCACCCTGCTCCTGCTGGTGGGACTGTTTGTCATCATCGGCGGCATTACCCAGGCCGGGGTCATCGAGCAGATCAGCAAGCTGTTCGTCCGGCTGGGCGGCCAGAGCCTGTTTTTCATGTACACCCTCATTGTGTGGGGCTCCGTGCTGTTTTCGGCTTTTATCGACAACATCCCCTATGTAGCCACCATGCTGCCCGTGGTATCGGGCATCGCCTCCATCATGGGGTGCAGCCCCTATGTGCTGTACTTCGGCCTGCTCACCGGGGCGACGCTGGGCGGGAACATCACCCCCATCGGCGCATCCGCCAACATCGCCACCATCGGTATCCTGAAAAAAGCGGGCTACGAGGTCAAGACCCGGGATTTTCTCAAAATCGGCCTGCCCTTTACGCTGGTGGCCGTGCTGACCGGCTATGTGCTGATCTGGCTGATATGGGCATAGCGCCGCCCGGTTTTGCATATCCTGTGGGGGAGGGCTGTCCATGTCGGAGCTTACGGTTTGCGCACTGTCCGTCTGCATAGGCGGGCAGACCATTTTGCGCGATCTTTCCCTGCGTTTTCCGCCCCGTGCCATTACCGCCGTTCTGGGGCCGTCGGGCTGCGGAAAGTCCACGCTTTTGACGGTGCTGAACCGGCTGTGCGAGGAAACGGCGGATTGCAGCGTACAGGGTCGCGTGTATCTGGACGGAGAGGACATTTTTTCCATGGAGCCCTGCCTGCTGCGGCGGCGGGTGGGCACGGTACTGCAAACGCCCGTGCTGTTTCCCATGAGCATCCTCGGCAACGTGGCCTTTGCGCCCCGGCGTCTGGGGCTGCGGGGGCAAGCGCTGGAAGCGCGGGTGCGCACATCGCTGGAGCTGGCAGGACTGTGGCCGGAGGTGCATCAGCGCCTGCGGCAATCGCCGGAGCATCTGTCCGGCGGCCAGAAGCAGCGGCTGTGCATCGCCCGGGCGCTGGCCGTGGAGCCGGAAATTCTGCTGCTGGACGAGCCGACCTCCGCGCTGGATCAAGTCGCCACGGCGCAGGTGGAAGCCTCTTTATTGGGTCTGAAGCGCCGCATGGGAGTGATCCTTGTAACCCACAATCCGGCACAGGCACGGCGAATTGCCGACAAGGTGTGTCTTCTCCGGGACGGAAAATGCGTCTATTTCGGCGCGGCTGATGGAAGCTGGGGTTTGTCTTGACAAGGACGCAAAATCGTGGTATTTCTTGTATATACCATTTGCGCCGCAGCCCCGGCCGCACCGTTTGCCGGGGAACGGCGTCCCGGAAAGGAAGCGGACTGTATGAAAATTGCCATCATCACCGGCGCCAGTTCCGGCATGGGACGCGCCCTTGCCCTTCGTCTGCCTCAGGAGGAGACCTTTGACGAGCTTTGGGTCATTGCCCGCAGCGGTGACAAGCTGGAGGCGCTGAAGTCCCAGGTCTGCTGTCCTGTCCGGCCAATCTCCATGGATCTGACCGACCCGGACAGTCTGGAGCACTACAGTGCCCTGCTGCGGGCCGCCCAGCCGGAGGTGGCGCTGCTGGCAAACTGCTCCGGTTACGGGAAGTTCGGCACCTATGACCAGATTCCCCTGCAGGATTCTCTGGGCATGATCGATCTCAACGCCCGGGCGCTGGTGGCTATTACCGAGCTGACCCTGCCCTATATGCCCCGGGGTGCGCGGATTCTTCAGTGGGATTCCCTCTCCGCCTTTCAGCCCGTGCCCTATCTCAACGTCTACGCTGCCACCAAGGCCTTTGTCCTCAGCTATTCCCGGGGACTGAATCAGGAACTGAAGCCCCGGAACATCCGGGTGATGGCCGTGTGTCCGGGATGGGTGAAAACACCTTTCTTCGACCGGGCGGAGACCACCAGCCAAACGGCGGTAACTTATTTTAACCATGTCTACGAGCCGGAGGACGTGGTGGAGACCACCATTCACGACCTGTATCACACCAAAAAGGATGTGTCCATCCACGGCGCGCCCGTCCGTATGCAGGTGCTGCTGGTAAAGCTCCTGCCCCACCGGCTGGTCATGAAGATCTGGAACAAGCAGCAAAAGCACGGCTGATTTCAAAATCTCAGGGAAAGTTGTCTGAAAACAGGCAACTTTCCCTTTTTTTGCGCCCAAGTGTGAGGGGACGCCTGCGAGGCGGCTCTTCGTACCGGATGCGCCGGGACGGCGAGGCCTTCGCCGGGCGCGTTCGGCTCCACGGGCGCTTTTTTGCGCCTGAATTCTGAACTATGAGGTGATCGCAATGGCAAAACTCGGTTTAGGACAGACCCGCCGCTTTGCGCGGGTCTTTCTGCAAACCATGGACCCGGAGCAGGCTGCCGCCGCCGTGGGGGCAAAGGACGGCATCGCCCTGCTGTCTCAGCCGGAGGTGGCCGAACAGGTGGACGCCCAGCGCAAGCTGCTGGACAGCCAGTTCAAAGCGCAGGATGTGATACGCGCCTTGGCCATGCTGGCCTTTGGCCGGAGCAACGACTGCGTGAAGCTGGCGCTGGAGCCTTCTGCCGATGTGGAAAAGCTGGATCTGCGGCTGCTGTCGGAGATCCGCCGCAACGAAAAGGGCACGGTGGAGATCAGGCTCATCGACCGTCTGGAGGTTCTGGAGCAGCTTCAAACCCTCTGCGGCGGCAGCGACACGGGCGCGGCGGAATTTCTGGCCGCCATGACGGAACCCGGCGAAAACGGGTGATGGCTTGACCTACAGCAGCTTTTCTGCCAAGCAAAAAATCGTTCTGAGCTGGTGGACGCCCAAAAGCCCCTACCGCCAGAAAGAAGCCATCATCTGCGACGGCGCGGTGCGCTCCGGCAAGACCCTGTGCATGAGTCTGGGGTTTTTCCTGTGGGCCATGTCCAGCTTTGACCACATGCGCTTCGGCGTCTGCGGCAAAACCATCGCCTCCCTGCGGCGCAACGTTCTGACGGAGATCCTGCCCCGGCTGGAGGCGCTGGGCTTTCGCTACACGGAAAAGCGCACCGAAAATCTGGTACAGGTGCGCTACGGCGGCCGCACCAACGACTTTTACATCTTCGGCGGCAGGGACGAAAGCTCCGCCTCCCTGATTCAGGGCATCACCTTTGCCGGGATCCTGCTCGACGAGGTGGTGCTGATGCCCCGCAGCTTTGTGGAGCAGGCCTGCGCCCGCTGCTCCGTCGCCGGTTCCCGGCTGTGGTTTTCCTGCAACCCGGAGGGGCCGCTGCACTGGTTTTATCAGAACTGGATCCAGAAAGCCGACGAGCGCAACTGCCTGTATCTGCACTTTACCATGGAGGACAACCCCTCTTTGTCTGATCAGATCCGCCGGCGCTATCAGCGGCTGTACTCCGGCGTATTCTACCGCCGCTTTGTGCTGGGGCAGTGGGTGGCCGCCGAAGGGCGCGTCTATGATTTCTTCGACAGCTCCATGGCGCTGCCTGTGCCCCCGGGTCCGTTCAGCCGGTGGTACATCTCCTGCGACTACGGCACGGTCAATCCTGCGTCCTTCGGTCTGTGGGGCTGCTGCGGCGGAGTCTGGTACCGGGTCAGGGAATTCTACTTCGATTCCCGGCTGCACCAGCGGCAGATGACCGACGCGGAATACGCCGACGCATTGAAGACCCTTGCCGGAGACCGGGAGATCGCCGCCGTCATCGTCGATCCGTCTGCGGCCAGCTTTCTGGAGCTGCTGCGCAGACGCGGATGGAACGTGAGAAAGGCGGACAATGACGTACTCTCCGGCATCCGGCGCACCTCGGATCTGCTCAAATCCGGCAGGCTGGTCATCTGCGACACCTGCACCGACTGTCTGCGGGAAATTGAGCAGTATGTCTGGGACGAGAGCAGCCCCGGCCGGGACAAGGTGAAAAAGCAGCACGACCACGCCATGGACGACATGCGCTACTTTGCCGCCACGGTGCTGACCCAGCCGGCGGAAGCATTCAGCTTCCGCACGGTGGAGCGCAGGCAATAGCCCCATCCCTGTACGGTTCTCCGGCAAATCCGCCTGAGAATAATCTTTGACAAATCGAGGTGATAGTTTATGAAACTCAAGCGAAAGCCCCGGCCGCCCGCGGCGCGATGCCAGCTCCGCAGCGGAAATACCCACCCCTTTTCCACACTGAGCGGCTTTGTCCCTCAGGGCAAGGGGGAGTTTCCCGTGTACCGCTCCTTGCGGGAGGCTCTGCCCATTGTGGACGCCGCCATTACCAAGCTGGTGCGCCTCACCGGCGGTTTTGGCGTCCGGTGCGCCGACGCCGGAGCCCAGGCGCGGCTGGAGGAATTTCTGCGCACCGTGCCCTGCGGCCGGGGGCAGTACGGCATTGACAGCTTTCTGTCCGCCTATCTGGACAGCCTGCTCACCTACGGCCGTGCCGTGGGTGAAATGGTAGTGGGCAGCGGCAGGCTGCAGGCGCTGTGCTGGGGCGACGTGTCCCAGATCGAGATCCGGGAGGGGAAGTCCCCTCTGGACGTGACCCTGTGCGCCTATGGGGACGGAGGGCTTCTGCGTCCTCTGCCCTATCAGAATCTGCTGCTGTTCACCACCCTGAATCCGGAGCCTGCCCACCCCTACGGCGTCTCCCTTTTGCGGAGCATGCCCTTTCTGGCGGATATTCTGCTAAAGATTTATCACACCATCGGGCAGAACTGGGAGCGGGCCGGAAACGTGCGCTACGCCGTGGTCTACAAGCCCAGCGGCGACGTGCTGGACAAGGCCTATGCCGCTCAACGCTCTGAGCAGATGGCGCAGGAATGGTCTGCCGCCATGCAGGAGAGCAAGTCCGGCACCGTCCGGGACTTTGTAGCCGTGGGCGACGTGTCCGTCAAGGTCATTGGCGCCGACGGTCCCATTCTGGATTCGGAGATCCCCGTGCGCCAGCTTTTGGAGCAGCTTGTGGCCAAAACCGGCCTGCCGCCGTTCCTGCTGGGGCTGAGCTGGTCGTCCACGGAACGGATGTCTGCCCAGCAGGCCGATCTGCTCACCAGCGAGCTCTGGGCGTTGCGCCGCGCCGTGGAGCCTGCGCTGGAGCGCATCTGCGGCACCTTCCTGCGTCTGGAGGGGCTGGGCAGCCGGGCGCAGATCGTCTGGGAGGACATCAGTCTGCAGGATCTGACCGAGGAGGCACAGGCCGGTCTGTACCGCGCCCAGACCGCCCAGATTCAGCGCACACTGCAACAGACGCCCACAGGAAAGGAAGGAAGAAAATGAACATCTGTAAACAGGCGCAGGCCACGGCTGTGGGGATGCCCACGGAAGCGCAGCTTGCGCAGATCAACGCCCTGACCAAGACGCCCCTTACGGCAGAACAGGTCTATGTGTTTTCCCTGCGGCTGTGCGACGACCAGCCCGACCGGGATTTCGAGCGCTTTGACACGGAGGCGCTGCCGACGCTGGCCGCTCTTTTTCGCGGGAAAACGGGAATCCTCGACCATGACTGGTCGGCAGAAAAGCAGGTCGCCCGGATCTTTGACGCGCAGGTGCAGACCGACGGCAACGTCTCGGAGATCCACGCCTGGGCCTACACCCTGCGCTGTGAAAAGAACGAATCCCTCATTGCAGAAATCGAAGCGGGCATCAAAAAGGAGGTCTCCGTGGGATGCAGCATGGGCAAAACCGTCTGCTCCATCTGCGGCGCACCCTACGGCACCTGCGCCCACCGCAAAGGGCAGACCTACGACGGCAGCGTGTGCCTTGCCGTTTTGTGCGACCCCAAGGACGCCTATGAGTTCTCCTTCGTGGCCGTGCCCGCCCAGCGGCAGGCCGGTGTGCTCAAACACTGGAGCGGTGAGACGCCCGCGACGCTGCGGCAGTTGGCCGGACAGGCGGGCGGCGCTCTGACGGAGGAATACGAGCGTATGGAAAAGCTGGCCGGGCTGGGACAGCAATACCTGGACGACCTGCGCCGTCAGGTGCTTCGTCTGGGACTGTCCGTAAGCGGGGAGGCAGACGAGCCGATCCTGCGCGCCATTACGGATAAGCTGGACTGCGCCGAACTAAAAGCCCTGAAGGCGTCTCTGGAAAAACAGGCAGCCGCCCTCTACCCCGCCGCGCCCCAGCTTCCCCAGCCGGATCGCAGCACCGAGCCGGTGGGAAGCGAATATTTGATCTGATTTTGGAGGTATTATCATGAATCTTTCCTATGAATCCGTCGGCCAGCAGGCCGTCACCTTTGCCGCGCAGAGCGGTGTGAATGCCGGAACGGTCTGCGGCATCTGCGCCAACGACACCGTGGGCAAGCTCTCCGCCGGGGACGCCTTCTGCGGCTATGTGCTGGACGTGGCCAAGGACGGGGCAGCCTGCGTGGCGCTCCACGGCTATGTACAGCTTCCCTACTCCGGCGATGCCCCCGCTCTGGGCTGGAGCGGTCTGTGCGCCGACGGCAACGGCGGCGTAAAAGCCGACGACACCGGCAAAAGCTATCTGGTCATCCACGTCGACACTGCCGACGGCACCGTCGGCTTCTTTCTGTAATACAAGGAGGGCTTATCTATGGCATTTGACAACATCCGTCTGGAAAAAGGCATGTACCGCGAAGCAGGAAAATCCTTCACGCAGGTTCTGGAGCACCTCGACCCCAGCGAGGGCTACAAGGGCTCTGCGCTGGAGGGCACGGACGCTTTTCAGCGCCAGTTGAAGCGCTTCGGCATCCGCTGCAAAGGTCCCGCCTCCGACTGCGTGGAAAAATTCTTCCGCACCTCGGACAGCGCCGTGCTGTTCCCCGAATATATCGCCCGCACCGTCCGTCAGGGCATGGAGGAGGACAGTATTCTGTCCTCTCTGGTGGCCACCACCACGACCATCGACGCCATGGACTACCGCTCGGTCTACTCCGAACCGGCCGAGGAGGACATCCGCCTTGCCCGGGTAACCGAGGGCGCCCAGATCCCCGCCACGCGCATCGCCACCAGCGACCATCTGATCCCCCTGTATAAGCGGGGCCGGATGCTGGTGGCCTCCTATGAAGCGCTGCGCTTCCAGAAGCTGGATCTGTTCTCTGTCATTCTGCGGCAGATCGGCAACCACATCCAGCAGATGCATGTAGCCGATGCCGTTCAGGTGCTGACGGACGGCGACGGCAACGACAATGCCGCCGAAGTGTTCAGCGTAGGCACCGCCCCCATGGGCGGCGACGCCGGGACGCTGAGTTACGACCGGCTGGTGGAGTTCTGGAGCCAGTTTGACCCCTACACCATGAACACCCTTGTGGTCTCTCCCCAGTGTCTGCCCGACATTCTGAAGCTGGTTCAGATGCAGGACGCCGCCGCAGGGCTGAATTTCCACGGCACAGGCAAGCTGGTGACGCCCATGGGCGCGCAGCTTCTGCGCACCTGCGCCGTTACGGACAGCGGGCTTTTCATCGGTCTGGATAACCGTTATGCGCTGGAAATGGTGCAGGCCGGTGAGGTCAGCGTGGAATATGACAAGCTCATTGACCGCCAGTTGGAGCGGGCAGCCATTACCTCCATTTCCGGCTTTGCCAAGATTTGCACCGAAGCCTGCAAGGTGCTGAAAATCTGAGATGCAGACGGTACATGACATCTGCTCCGTTGCCGCCGCTCTGGCCGGGGAGCTGGCACAGGAGCAGCAGGAGGTTCTGTACAGTCTGTGCAAGGCTGCGGCGTCGGAGCTTCGGCTCCGGCTGCGCAGCGGCGTGTCGCCGGAGGACTGCTATGAGGCCTTTGTCTGCGCCGCAGCCTATCTGGCGCTGAGCCGCTTTTATACCGCCGCCGAAGGGGACATCTCCGCCTTTGAAGCCGGCGCCATCAAAATTTCCAAAGCCGACGCGGCACAGACGGCGCAACGCCTTGCCCGGACGGCGGAACAGCTTCTGTCCGCCTATGTGACCAGCCCGGATTTTGTCTTTCGGAGGGTAAGGGTATGATACAGACCATTGATCTGCTTATGGAGCACTACGGCAGCAACCTGCGGCTGTGCCGGGACGGTGAGGCAACGGAATTCAAGGCGTTTTTACAGCCTGTGACCTCCAAAAGCTGGCAGAACATGGAACGCCTGTTCGGCGGTCTGGGGGAAATTCCCAGAGGGCAGTATCTCTATCTGGGACCCAGAAACGTTTGCCTGTCTGCCGGCGACGAGCTGGAAACAGGGGAACAAGCCTATATTGTCCGCAAGGCCGAGACCCTGATGCTGGAGGACAAGCCCCTGTATCTCTGGGCGCTGTGCGTCCGGAAGGGCGGTGACGACCCGTGGAATGTCTGATAAAGCCTGTACTGCGCGCACTGCAAGACGCCGGTCTGGCCGCCGTGGAAGCCATGCCCTGCTCCCCCATGCCCCGGCTCAAAGGCGCGGCCTGCGCCGTGCGCCTGCTGTCCGCCGAGGGCGGCGCATATCAGTATCTGGGCATCGTTCAGACGCCGGATCAGGGGGCGCAGGCGCTCTATGGAAGACAGCTTCACGCCCGTATTCAGATCCGGATTTTCAGTCCCACCGACACAGGCGGGGCAGGCTGCAGCGCCGCCGCAGAACAGGTCTGCTGCCTGCTCACAGGCGGCATTGCCGGGCTGTCCGTCACGGGCTTTACCGTAGACGCCTGCGCCTATGACGCCAAAAGCGACTGCTTCGCGTGTCCCGTCACCGCGGACGTCTCCGCCTATGTCTATGCCACGCCTTCGGCAGACGGCACCGGATTTACGGACTTTACACTGAAAGGTACGATCGTATGAGCATCACTTATCATGAACGTCCCGGCGTCTACGCCGACTACGACGCCAGCGCTGTCTTCAGCACCAGTCCGGCCACAAAGACCGTGGCCGTGGCGGGTCTGAACAGTTCCACGGCCGGCACCTGTAAATTCAGCAGTGCCGCTTCCGCCGCTGCGGTCTTCGGCGCGGACGCCCCACTCACCGCCCTGATCCGGCAGGCGTTTTTAAGCGGCGCTTCCACGGTTCTGGCGCGCGCCGTGCCGGTGGACTCGGTTATGGGCTATCACGACAGTCTGGAGGCGCTGCTTGCCCAGAGGGAAGCGACCTACTTTGTCATTGACAGCTGCGACGCCGCCGTACAGGCGGATATGAGGGAGCTGATAGAAGCCGCCTCCGAGGCCAAAAACGAGTGCATCGGTCTGGTGGGTATGGACTGCGCCAGCGACGAAGAACTCATCGAGCGCTCCGCCGTGCTCAACAGTCCCCGCATGGTACTGGTGGCGCCGCAGGTCTATGTGGGCGAAGAGATCTGCAGCGGCAATCTGGCGGCTGCGGCACTGGCGGGGCTGCTGGCCGCCCAGTCGGATCCGGCTGTACCCCTCAACGGGGCCGTGCTGCCCGGTCTGTCCGGCGTTACCAATCTCTGGTCGGAGACCCGCCTGGACGCCCTGCTGCGCGGCGGCGTCACGCCGCTGGAATGTATCGGCGGAGAAGTAAGGGTTATCCGCGCCGTCACCACCTGCACCACCATCAACGGCGTCGCAGACGCCACTTTTCGGGAGCTGAACACCATTCTGGTCATTGACGAGGTGCTTCCCGCCCTGCGCACCGTCCTGCAGCAGCGTTTTTCCCGGCTAAAAAACACCGCTGTTACCCGCAGCGCCATCCGCAACCAGGTGGTGATTGAGCTGGAACGCCGGGTCGCCGCCCAGATTATCGATTCCTATGATGCCCTTACGGTGACGCAAAATGCCGATGATCCCACAGTCTGCGACATCTGTTTCCGATTCTCCGTCGCCCACTGTCTCAACCGTATCCTGCTGACGGCGCATATTTCCGTGTAAGGAGGTCCCTTTATGTCCATCAATAAGCTGCCCACCACCGCCGACATCTATCTGGAGGTGAACGGCGTCAAGGTGGCTGTCGTGCAGAGCTACAAAGTCACTGCCGTCAGCTCCAGCCGGGTGGTGGAAGCCTTCGGCGAAAAAGAGCCGGTGGCCACCATCCGGGGGCAGAATTCCTATACCATTGAGCTGACACGCCTCTACGCCACAGACGTCGCCATCCGCGACGGCATCAGTTTCCATGACCTCGAAAACTTTTCCCTTGCGGTATGCAAGCCTGACAGAAGCATTATCTACTATGGCTGTCAATGGTCTGCTCTGGAGGAAAGCGCCGAGGTAGGCGGCATGGTTCTGGAGCGGGCGGTCATCTGCGCCAGTCACCGTGTTGAGGCGCCCAACTAGGCTTCGGCTGACCCGGCTGTCTGCGTGGGAGCTGTGTCAGGCCAGGCAGGAGGCATCGCTGCTGGCTCCCTCGGGCGATGTCTTCGGCCTGTGTCTGAACGCCTGTGTTCTGGCACGCGCCCTGCGCAGAGGCCGCAGACCGGTCTATGAAAACGGCACACAGGTGCTGCAGGCTCTTTCGCCGGAGGCTGTAGGCGCCTATGCCGGGGAATATGTGCGCCGTTTTTCCGGCCGCCGCGTATCCACGGCGGTCAATCCCAATTTTGACGAGAAACGATTTGAGGAGCTGAAACAGGCATGAACTATTTTGAAGCCCTGCTGGCCGAGCAGAACCGTCTGTCCGACACCCTGCTGGCAGACATGCCCCAGCGCCTGTATCCGGCATCCGACATCCCAACCGCCAGGCCCGCCGTCTCCGCACCCGCTGCGGCGGCATCCGAAAACGGAGCCGTTCCATCCGCAGATGCGCCCGTTCTGTCCGCGATGTCTTCCCTGCCGGCGCAGACCGCCTCTGTTCCGGACGCAGAGGCGCTGAGCCGGATCTATGAGCGCGACGCCCGGCGCTACGGCTGAGACGCCCCGCCGGAGGCGGCAGCGGCCGCTTGAATCCATCGTTGCAAGGAGGTCTTACCATGCTTCCCGCCATGCAATACAAGACCTTTGTATGGCCCCACAATCCCAAGATCTATTCCATCTCTTTCTCCCGGCGCACCGTGATCCACAAGCAACCCTTTGGCAGTTACTGCGTTGAAGATCTGGGCAGAGACTGCCGCATCATGGAGGGCAGCGGCGAATTCTACGGTGCTGACGCCTACAGCACCTTCCGCACGCTGGCCTGTCTGGCCTATGAGCAGACGCCGGGGCTTCTCATCCATCCGCTGTGGCAGAGCAGCAGTGCCTATCTGACAGAGCTGAAGCTGTTGCAGGAGCCGGGAGAAAACCATGTGCTCTACAGCTTCCGCTTTACGGAAGCGCCGGACGCCGAAACAAAGGGCGTCGGCGACGCGGAAAACTACGCCACGGTGAGCGAGGGCGACACCCTTTGGGCGCTGGCCGCCCGGCAGGGACGTTCCGTACAGAGCCTGCTGGCGCTGAATCCGGCGCTGTACAGCGCCAACGCCGTCACGCCCGGTACGCGGGTGCGCATCTCATGAGCGAACAGACATTGCGCTGCAGTCTTACGCTGGCTGACGGCAGCCGCCGGGCGCTGACCGGCCTGCGGAGTTGGGAACTGGTACGCACAGACGGAGACGCCTGCGACAGCTTTTCCGTCACGGCCGATCTGCCCGCGTCCGGCCTCGGCCGTCTGACCGAGGCCGTGGGATTTTTGGCAAAGCACGGCGGCGTGCGCGTTTTTACCGGGTTGATAGACGAATATGAGCTGGCGCTGGACGCCAACGGTTCCGCCCTGCGCGTACACGGGCGGGGCATGGGTGCGCGGCTGCTGGACAATCAGGTGGTGGCCAACGTCTGGCACAGCGCCCAGCTTGCGGACATTCTGGCCACCTATGTGACGCCCTACGGACTGAAAGCCAGCGCCTGCGCCCTTCCCGCCGTGACCTCCTTTGCCGTCAGCTCCGGCAACACCTGTATGCAGGTGGTCAAGGGCTTTTGCATCCACGCAGGCGCCCTTGTCCCCCGTTTCGATGCCAACGGCACCCTGCTGATATCCACGGCGCGTCCTTCCAGCGGACAAACCCTGCGCCAGAGCCAGCTTTTGTCCGCCGTCTACCGGGACTGCCGCTATGGGGTGATCTCCCGGCAGACGGTGCTGCACACCGCAACCGGAGCCGTGTCGGAAGCGTTCTATCCCGCCTTTTCCGCCCGGGGTGGCCTGCGCAGGGAGGTGGTCAGTACCGGCGGAAGCGATCTGCGGGCGGTATGGCGCACCGCACAGCAGCGCATTGACGCCGCCCGGGAGGACGAGTTTACCTTGCAGGCCACCATAGCCGGGAGCTTTTTCTGTGAGCCGGGCACCATCCTGAACGTCAGCCTGCCCAAGCTGGGGCTTTCCGGAGGCTTTAACGTGCGTCAGGTGCGCTCCTGCTGCTCGGAGGAGGGCTGCCTCTGCACTCTGACACTTTTCCGTTAGGAGGACTTTCTATGTGGTTATCCAAATCAAGCGCCCCCGCTCCGGCGGAGGAGGACGCCGCCCGGATGGGGACCGTCTCCATGGCGGCGGAGGCCGTGGCCGCCGTCTCGGACACGGAGTACCGGGATCTGCACCTGCTCTCGCCGGGAGGCTATGCCTGGCGGCCAAAGGTATCGGATCAGGTGCTGATCCTGAAGGACACGGTGCTGGGCGCCCAGGGGCAGTGTCCCGTAGCGCTGCAGCCGGGAGAAGCCTGCATCTTTTCCGACAACTGCTACATCCATCTGACCCGGGACGGCAGCATCCGGCTGGTGGGAAAGCTCTACATCAACGGTCAGGCACAGGAGGGATAGCATGGAAAACAAACTGGTATCGGGAGACTATGTGCCGGACGGAGCAGGCGGCATCCTTCGGCAGCACGGCAAAGAGGCGCTGCTCAGCCGGGCGCTGTTCTGCCTGACCTGCCGCCGGGGCGCCTTTCCCTTTCTGCCGGAGCTGGGCAGCCGTCTGTGGCAGCTAAAGGAGCAAAAGCCCGCATCTATGGCCGCCAACGCCATGTCCTACGCCGCCGAAGCCGTGGCGCCTCTGGGTCTGACTGTGACCGGCGTGCAGATCACGCCGGCGGAAAACCGCTGCATCCACCTTGACGTGCAGCTTGCCCTGCAGGGCGATACAGCGGTATTGGAGGTTACACTATGAAGACAACACAGGAACTCTATGAGCAAATGCTGGCGGATTACGAGGCCGCCACAGGATTCGCCATGCAGGATAGCTGCGATCTGGCCGTGCGGCTGTATGCCGCCGCCGCCCAGTTGGAAACCCTGTACTATTACGCCGACTGGTCGAGAAAACAGGCGTTCCCTCAGACCGCCACCGGGGAATACCTGGACTATCACGGGCAGATGCGGTGCCTGTGCCGAAAGGGCAGCGCCTACGCTACAGGGGAGTTGACCTTTTACGTCCCGGCCGCGCTGAGCTATGATCTGGTCATTCCCGCAGGCACGGTGGTCTCCACCACCGGCCTGACCCGCTTTGTGACCACGGCGGCCTGTCTGATCTCCGCCGGGAGCCTTTCCGGCACCTGTCCCGCACGGGCGGAATTGCCCGGCACCGCCGGAAACATCGGCGCCGGACAGGCTAACTGTCTGACCAACGCGCCCTTCGGCGTCAGCGCCTGCAACAATTCCACACCTTTTACCGGTGGCGCGGAGGAGGAAGACGACGAAGCCTTCCGCAGCCGCATCCTTGCCAGCTACCGCTGCGCCTCCAACGGAGGTAACGCCGCTTTTTACGAGGCCACCGCTCTGGCCTGTCCCGGCGTGGCGGCCTGCTCTGTGCTGGCCAAAAACCGGGGCGTTGGCACGGTGGACGTGGTAATCGCCACAGAAACCGGCGCGCCGGAAGATTCCCTGATCAACGCGCTTCAGACAGAACTGGAGCAGAAGCGGGAGTTGTGCGTGGACGTGGCAGTTCTGTCGCCCACCACCGTCACCGTCTCTGTAGCTGCCGTACTCTGGCCTGCCGAGGGTGTGCGCTTCGACGACGCCAAAACCGCCGTGACGCAGGCCATTCACGGGTTTTTTACAGGGCGGCTGCTGGGCAAGAGCGTCTACCGCTCCACCCTGGGCAATCTGATTTACAACACGGGGCTGGTAAAAAACTATGCGCTTACACTGCCTGCGGCGGACTGCGCCGTGGCGGCCTCTGAGCTGCCTGTCCTCGGACAGTTGACGCTGACGGAGGGAGAGTAATGGGCTATACCTCCTATTTGCAGGCGCTGCTTCGGCCGCTGAGCGTCTATGATCTGGACATGGGCAGTTTTTCCGGCGGAGAACTCTTCGCCCTGGGCAGCAGCTTTGACCAACTTAACGGCCAGATCCAGAGAGATCTGGCCGAGTCCATCCCCCTGACCGCCAAAGAACAGGGCTTGCAGGCCTACGAGTCCGCCTTGTCTGCTCACATGGATGCCGCCACGGTTTCGGCACGGCGGCAGGCCGTGTGCGCCCTGCTGCGAATGCAGTCCGGCGGATGCAGCCGCCGGGAACTGACAGACGCTTTGACCGGCTGCGGCGTGGCTGCGGTGGTGCGGGAAACGGGTACGCCCAACAGCGTCTGCGTGTGCTTCCCTACTCTATCCAGCCCCGTCAGCAACCAAGCAGCCATGGAAAAGATCATTGCCTCTGTTCTGCCCTGCCATCTGAGCATCACCTACAGCTTCCACCATCTGCAATGGCGGGAGGTCATAGACGGGGCGTGGACCTGGCGCGTCCTGTGCGCAGGACAGTGGAAAGAGCTGATCGTCATGGGAGACGAATAGGATTTGGTCTGTTTTTGAACAAATCCTGAACTTTTTGCTCAGCGAGTAAGAAGTATTTGCATTTTTTCCACATATCGTGTATACTGTATAGGATTTTGCTGAAAGGAGGCAGCTTAATGAAGTTATTTGGCAACACCGGCTCCGGAAAATACGCAAAAAGCTCTCGCGGCACAGTCGCCGGCCAGTCTCAGCCTGCATCCAGAGCAACCACAGAGCAGCATACATATCATGCGCCTCCTGTAGACAAAGAGTTTTGGCAGTATCCCGGTGCTTCGGGTCGTTCGGATCCGGCATCCGTCTCTCAGAACTCCCGCCCTGTGCAGGCTTCACAAAACATGAATTACGCAGGCACTTCCCGCCGGGAAGGCGCCGTTGCCGCTCCCGCCGCTCAGCCCGCCCGTACCTACCGGCAGGGTCAGAATGCGGCTTATGCCCAAAAGGGTGCATCCGAACAGGGAGACTATGCGTCCTACGGTCAGCGTCCCCGCAGCGGCGGACAGGCTTCTGCCCCTGCCGGCCGGAGAAAGCGCAGCAAAAAGCGCAAAAGACGCAATCGCCTGATTGCTCTGGCCGTTACGGTCTGTGTTCTGGTATGTCTGTACCTGACTGCGGTTTTCTCCAACATCCCGTTTATCAAAAAATGGCGCGAGATCTACATACAAACCGCCATGTCCACCATGTCTCACCAGTGGCTGGCCACCGCCTTTATCCCCCGTTCCGTCATTGACGATGTCATGGCGCGGCAGGAAGCTGCCAGACAGTCTCAGATCGGCGTCAACAGCACCCTGCCCCCCATCAGCACCGACGACGAGCCTCTTCCCACCGAGGGCACGGCTGAGGATGCAGGCGGTATAGAGATCTCAAGGGAACAGCAGGATTTCTACAAGCTGTTCTGGGAACTGGATATGGACTCCATGGAGCTGTATTTGAAAAATCACCCGGAAGCGCTGGCCAACGGCTATGACAACATCTACATCAATGAGGCCGGGCTGAACGACGACGGCATCGACGTGTACACCACCATGGGCGAACAGGTTCTGGCCATCGACGCCAAGAACGAGATCCTCCTTGTGCGGGTCAAAGGCAGCTCTTACCGGGGCGTCATGGCCATTGCCAAGGATCCCGCCCGCCTGTCCCTGTGTGCCTCCAAGGGCATCGGCTCTTACGGCGAGTACGCAGGCAGCATCGCCGAGCGAAACAACGGCTTGCTGGCCATTACGGGCAGCGGTTTCATCGACGACGGCGGCAGCGGAAACGGCGGCACGCTGGCAGGCTACTGCAAATGTGAGGGCGTCTCCTACGGGAACCACCGTGGCTGGGGCAGCAAGCGTATCGAGCTGAAAGAAGACAACTGGTTCTATATCACCGACGCGCCCAACGCCTGCGGCGACGACGTGACCGATGCCGTGGAATTTGAGCCCGCCATGGTCGTCAACGGCACGGCGCTGACGGATATGGGGGAATATACCTCCATCAATCCCCGCGCCTGTATCGGCCAGTCTAAGACCGGAGAGATCCTGATGCTGGTCATTGAAGGACGTTTTCTGGATTCCATGGGCTGCCCCGTCATAGAATGTGTGGATATTATGATGCGCCACAACTGCCTGACCGCCATGAATCTGGACGGCGGCACCTCCGCCATCATGTGGTACGACGGCGAGTATGTCACCCGCTGCTCCAACACGGCGCTGCCCTATGGCCGAACCCTGCCCAACGCCTGGGTCTATGCCGCCAAGTAAGTCCCTCTGCATGGCGCCAGAAAACGCCTGCCGGGACTTGCCAAGAACGGCGGTTCTCGAAGTGCATGAAAAGGCCGCATGCCGTTCCACCGGACAGGCTGTGGCACGGAATATTCAAAGCAACCAAAACGCCGACCCCTTGGGTCGGCGTTTTGCAGATGCTTCAAGTTTAGTTTCCCATATGCTATGCCAGTTGCCGCAGACAGAGGGTGGGAAAGTCGTGGCGGCCGTTTCGTCCGAGAGCAGCGCAGTCCGCCAAAATGACCCCATTGCGAAGAATTGTTGGGGATCGCCGGAGAGGGCAGGTCAAAAGCCGTTTACACCGTGCAGGCACGGCGCGTCCGGAGACCGACCTCCAGCGTTATCGGGGACAACTTTCATAAACGCAAAAAGACTCGCTCAGATGAGCGAGTCTTTTGTGTTGGCGTTACCTATTTTGGCAGTCAGTCACCCGACAACTATCGTCGGCGGAATCGAGCTTAACTTCTGTGTTCGGGATGGGAACAGGTGGACCCTCGACCCAATCAACACCAACT
>JAQYBZ010000048.1 GCA_029003235.1 Bacillota bacterium | reverse complement strand
TCCGTGTATGCGCTGGTAGCCATCGGCTACAGCATGGTTTACGGCATTATTTCGCTTCTGAATTTTGCCCACGGCGACATTATTATGGTAGGTGCGTACATACTCTGGGCAACCATGGTCATTGTCAACCCCTACATCGCCATGCTGCTGGCCATTATCGGCTGTACCCTGCTGGGCGTGGTGATCGAAAAAGTGGCCTACAAGCCGCTGCGCAAATCCCCCCGTATCTCCCTGCTCATCACGGCCATCGGCGTGTCCTATCTGCTGCAGAATGTGGCGCAGCTGGACATCTTCCTGGGCGCAGGCAAGCAGGACGTCTCCGCCATCAAGAGCTACATCGCCATGCCTGATCTTCATTTGGGCGGCGACCTCACCATCTCCGGCGTAGCCGTCATCACCCTGCTCATCACGGCCATTTCCATGGTGGGTCTGACTCTCCTGGTCAACAAGACCAAAATGGGCAAGGCCATGCGCGCAGTGTCCGAGGACACGGACGCGGCGCAGCTCATGGGCATCAACATCAACCACACCATTTCCTTTACCTTCGCCATTGGCTCGGCACTGGCGGGCATCGGCTCCGTTCTGTACTGCGCCGCCTATCCCCAGGTAGGCGCCACCATGGGCTCCATGCTGGGTCTGAAAGCCTTTGTGGCAGCGGTGCTGGGCGGTATCGGCTCCATTCCCGGCGCCATGATCGGCGGTCTGGTCATCGGCCTTGTGGAGGCATTGGTTTCCACCATCGGTCTTTCCACCTGGAAAGACGGCATCGTTTTCGCAATCCTCATTGTTGTGCTTCTGGTCAAGCCCACGGGCATTCTGGGACGCAACGTGACGGAAAAGGTCTAGGGGGTGGCGCACATGAGCAGACTGAATCAAAAGCGCATCCCCACGCCCCTGCGATACCTCATCAACGGCGGACTGTTCGTCCTGTTTCTGCTGGTGGGACAGATCCTCATCGGCAACGGCATCATTTCCGCCTATTACAGTAAGATCATCGTAAAAATCGGCATCTATATCATCCTTGCCGTTTCCCTCAACGTGGCCACGGGCTATCTGGGACAGCTCCCCCTGGGTCACGCCGGCTTTATGGCCGTGGGCGCTTACGCCTCCGCCATTTTCATGACCCGCACGGGGCTGACCTCTCAGCTCGGCTTTGCGGGCGGCATCCTCATCGGCGGCGTGGTGGCGGCCATCTTTGGCATCATCATCGGCATCCCTGCCCTGCGGCTCAAGGGCGACTATCTGGCCATCATTACTTTGGGCTTTGGCGAGATCATCCGCGTGATTCTGACCAACATCGACTCCCTTCTGGGCTTTGAGCTTACCTACGGAGCCGCCGGTCTGAAGCAGATCCCCAAGACCACCAATTTCCTCAACACCTTTATTCTGGTGGGCATCACCTGCTTCGTCATTCACGCCATTATGAAATCCCGTCATGGCAGAGCCATCTACTCCATCCGGGAAAATGAGATCGCCGCCGAATCCACCGGCATCAATACCACCTATTACAAGACCCTGGGCTTCGTCCTGTCCGCCTTCTTCGCCGGTGTAGCCGGTGCGCTCTACGGCGGATATCTGGGACTGCTGAAGCCGGACAACTTCAAGTTCATGACCTCTATTGAGATTCTGGTCATGGTGGTGCTGGGCGGCATGGGCTCCATGATGGGCTCCGTCATCTCCGCCACAGTGCTGACCGCTCTGCCGGAGCTGCTGCGCGTGTTCAGCGACTGGCGCATGATTGCCTACTCGCTGCTGCTGATTATCGTCATGATCTTCAAACCCTCCGGTCTCATGGGACAGTACGACTTCTCCCTGAGCCGCTGCATTGAAAAGCTGCTGCCCACGAACCGGAAGAAGCTGCGGAAAGGAGGGCAGGAATAATGGCGCCTTTAGTACCATATCCCAGCCGAGCCCTTGTCCCGGAACGGGACGCCGGCAAAAAGCCCATTCTGGAAACCTATAATCTGGGCATCGATTTCGGCGGCCTGACCGCCGTGGACGATCTAAGCATCATCATCGGCCGCACGGAGATCGCCGGTCTCATCGGTCCCAACGGCGCAGGCAAGACCACCGTGTTCAACCTGCTCACCGGCGTATATCAGCCCACCCGGGGCAGCATCATGCTCGACGGCATCTCCACCGCCGGGAAAAAGCCCTATCAGCTCTCCAAGATGGGCATTGCCCGAACCTTCCAGAACATCCGTCTGTTTAAGGATCTGACGGTGGAGGACAACGTGAAGATCGGTCTGCACAACTCCATGACCTACAACGCCTTCTCCGCCATTACCCGCCTGCCCAACTATTGGAAGCAGGAAAAAGCCGCCCATCAGAAGGCGCTGGATCTGCTGTCCATTTTCAATATGCAGGACATGGCCGACGCCCAGGCAGGCAGCCTGCCCTACGGCGCCCAGCGCCGTCTGGAGATCGTGCGCGCCCTGGCCTCCAGCCCCAAGCTGCTGCTGCTGGACGAGCCGGCCGCCGGTATGAATCCCTCGGAGACGGCGGATCTCATGGAGACCATCGGCCGCATCCGTGACAATTTCCAGATCGGTATTTTCCTCATTGAGCACGACATGAATCTGGTCATGGGCATCTGTGAGTCCATCTGCGTGCTGAACTACGGCAAGATCATCGCCAAAGGCTCTCCCGATGACATCAAGGCCAATCCTGACGTCATTGAAGCCTATCTGGGAAAGGAGGGCTAAAGAATGTTAAAGGTTGACAACATTCAGGTCTATTACGGCCCCATTCAAGCCATCAAGGGCGTCAGTTTTGAAGTCCATGAGGGCGAGGTGGTCTCCCTTATCGGCGCCAACGGCGCGGGCAAGTCCACCATTTTGAAGACCATCTCCGGAATTTTGCGTCCCAAGAGCGGCTCCGTGACCTTTCTGGATCACGATCTGACCAAGACGGAAGCCCATAAGATCGTCAAAATGGGTCTGGCGCAGGTGCCCGAGGGACGGCGCATCTTCCTGCAAATGACCGTGCGGGAGAATCTGGAAATGGGCGCTTACACCCAGAAAGGCGTCTCTCAGGACGACCTGCAGATGATCTACGACCGCTTCCCCAGACTGAAAGAGCGCTATAAGCAGATCGCCGGCACCCTGTCCGGCGGTGAGCAGCAGATGCTGGCCATGGGCAGAGCCATGATGAGCCATCCCAAGCTGCTCATGCTGGACGAGCCGTCCATGGGTCTGGCGCCCATTCTGGTGGACGAGATCTTCAGCATCATCAAGTCGTTCCACGAAAGCGGCACCACCGTGCTGCTGGTGGAGCAGAACGCCAGCAAAGCGCTGTCTATTGCAGACCGCGCCTATGTGCTGGAGACCGGCAAGATCGTCCTTTCCGGCACCGGCGCAGAGCTGGCGCAGAGCGAGGAAATCAAAAAAGCCTATCTTGGCGGCTAAGCCGAAAACCCACGGGAGAGAACCGGCCGGTTCTCTCCCGTGGGTTTCTATTTTGGCGAAAAATGTATGTCCCCGGGCAGTTGTCTTTGACCCGAATTCGTGTTATACTGTATTTACCACTTCCACAGTAGGAATTTTATATCACACAACAAAGGCGGGAAAGGGTATGATGGTTTCCACCAAGGGCAGATATGCCCTGCGGATCATGCTGGATCTGGCGCAGCATCGGCAGGACGGTTTTATTCCTCTGAGCGAGATCTCCAGGCGGCAAAATGTGTCTGTCAAATATATGGAGGCCATTGTGGCCATGCTGTCCAGAGCCGGGATGCTGACCAGTCAGCGCGGCAAGGACGGCGGCTATTGCCTGCGCCATGCGCCCGACCAGTATACCGTGGACGCCATTCTGCGCCTGACGGAGGGGAGCATCGCCCCGGTGGCCTGTGTGGAGCACAGCGCCTGCCAGCAGGCCGACGCCTGCCTGACCCTGCCCATGTGGCAGCAGTTGGACAAACGCATCCACGACTACCTGCAAAGCGTCACCTTGCAGGATCTGCTGGACGGCAACGTATAGTGCCGCCGGATAGAATCATGCCGTCGGGCAAATGACCCGGCGGCATGGTTTATTTTTTGCCAAAGCCGTGCATAATAGCTGTAATCTCATGAACGGAGGGCAGCTTATGCAGGTAAAAGACGTAATGACACAGGAGCTGATCACAGTCTCCACCCAGGACACCGCCGCTGCGGCAGCACGGCTGCTGAGCCGCTACAACATCGGCGCCGTGCCGGTGTGCAATCAGGACGGCAAGCTCAAGGGCATGCTGACGGACAGGGACATCGTCCTGCGGTGCATCGCCGCAGACCGGGACCCAAACACCACCACTGTGGACAAGATTATGACCGAGCAGGTGGTCAGCGTGTCGCCGGAGGATCAGGCGGCCACGGCTGCCGACCAGATGGCCCGCGCCCGGGTACGGCGTCTGCCGGTGACAGAGCATGGCCGGGTGGTGGGCATGGTCTCTCTGGGCGATCTGGCCGTGCGGCCGGATTACTCCACCGAGGCCTCCGCCTGCCTGTCGGAGATCTGCAGCAACATTCTCAGGCGCTGAGTCTTCCTCTCTTTCTTCCGCCGGATCTCCGGCGGTTTCTTTTTGTCCGGAAGCTACTGGATCTGAAGAATATAGCCCTTGAGGTACCAGCTCTGCTCGGCGTTCAGATCTGCCGGGTGATCCCGGGACTGCATAAGCGTCTCGATGAGCCGCACGGTGCGGCCGCTGTCCGCTGCCGCCTCCCGGAGCATCCGCACAAACAGCTCCGGCGTCATAAACTGGCTGCACGAGCAGGTCACAAGAAAGCCCCCCGGCGCCGTCAGGCGCATACAGCGCAGGTTCAGCTCCTTATAGCCCCGGTAAGCCGCCTGCAAGCTGCGCTTGCTCTTGGCAAAGGCCGGCGGGTCGCAGATCACCGTGCCGTACTGTCTGCCCTGATCGGCGTAGGCTCTGACCAGATCGAAGACGTTGGCACAGGTAACGGTGATCTTTTCCGCCACGCCGTTGAGGGCGGCGTTTTCCATGAGCATATCCAAAGCGCTTTGGGACACATCCACCGCCTCCACCGACGCCGCGCCGTAGAGGGCGGCATGGATGGCAAAGCCGCCCGTATGGCTGCACAAGTCCAGCACCGTCCGGCCGGGGCAATAGGGGCGGATGCGCCCGCGGTTTTCCTGCTGGTCGAGAAAATGGCCGGTCTTCTGACCGTTGGGAATGTCCACCAGCATCCGGGCGTCATGTTCCCGGATCTCCACCAGCGGCGGCACCGTACCGCAGACACAGCCGCTGCGCTGCTCCAGCCCCTCCTTTTCCCGCACGGGAACGTCATTGCGCTCGTAAATACCCAGAGGGTGAAACAGGCCTGCCAGAATGTCCACGATTTTCCCCTTCCAGCGCTCCATGCCCAGAGACAGGGTCTGAAAGGAGAGATAGTCCCCGAATTTATCCACGGTCAGGCCGGGCAGGCCGTCCGATTCGCCAAACACCACCCGGCAGGCATTGTCAAAGCCCAGCGCCCGGCGGTAGTCCCACGCCCGGCGGATGCGCCGTTCGAAAAAGTCCCGGTCGATCTCTTCCCCGGGATCCCGGGTCAGCACCCGGACGGTGATTTTGGAGCCGGAATTGAAAAAACCCCTTGCGGCAAAGCGCATATGGCTGTCCAGCACGTCCACCACATCGCCGTCCCGGCACAGGTCGTCCGCCCAATCAATCTCATTATCAAAAATCCACAGGCTTCCCTGCCGGAGATCCTGTTCCTCTCCTCTGCGCAGGCAGAGCCGTCCTCGTTCCATGCTTTGTCTCCTCTCTCAGTGTTCCGGCTTCTCCCCTTGGGGTTTCCTGTTTCTCTTTATAATGTGCTCCACCTTTTCATGGCGCTGCTTTTTCAGCTCCAGATACTGGCGCAGATGCTCCGACACCGGCCGGTCGGAGCGGAAGGGCAGCAGGAAATGCGCCTTTGTCTTATTGGCGTCGTGTACCTGACGGATATAGGCCTTCAGGTGTTCATAGCGCACGATCACGTCATTGTCCTTGGCAAACGCCTTGATGCGCACCACCAGCCGGGTGGAATAGGCAAAATCGATGATCAGCACGCCGAAAAACATACCGATGAAGAAAGAAAAGGCCAGATTCTCCGACAGCCAGCGCAGGGCGTCCAAAATATACGGATGGACAAAAAACACATAGACCGCGCCAAGCAGCGCCCATGCCAGAGAAAATTTGGGGCAGATCAGCCCGTTGAGGTTGCCCCACTGGTCGCTGTAATCCCACAGCCGCACTTTCATGACCTTCAGGCACAGCACGCCGGCCAGATACTCAATGGCAGTCATGGCCACCGCCATGGTCAGCAGCAGCATGATTCTGCTCAGTACGGGGTTTTCGATCCAGTGCAGGCTCTCCAGCCGAGCCAGCAGAAACAGCCCGCACAGGCCGAAGCCATACAGGGGAACATAGGGTCCTACGAGAAACCCCGGATTGATCCACTTGCGCTCCGGATTGGCGCGGGAAAAGAAGCGCCGGAAAAGCAGCTCCAGCACCCAGCCAAGCACCGAGCCCATAAAAAACAAAAATGCCAATGTCAGGAAAATACTCATAGCCGCTCCATTCGCAAAAGATATATTTATCGTGTTTTCGGTTTTTCTTGATTTTTTTCGTCAAACCGTTACAATAGAGATCAGAAATATTATACCGTGGCTTTTCCGGCAATACAAGCGGTATTTTACCGGACGGTCTGATTTCCATAAAGCCGTTGTATCGGCGTCCATATGGCAGACGGATTGTTCCCCGGGCGGGAAGATCACGAAAGAAAAAGGAGATCCCTCATGAAAAAACCCAAATCCCAGCGGCGTTCGGCGCGACAGGCGCTGCACGACAGCATACACGAAAACAAAGCCGTCTTTGCCGTCTATGTCACCATCCGTGTGCTGGTGATCGCTATTCTGGTGCTCTCTGTTTTGGAGGGCAAATATGAAAACACCTATATCTGCGTGCTGACGCTGGTTTTGCTCATGCTTCCCTCCATCGTGGAAAAGCGGCTGGGCATCAAGCTGCCCACAGGGCTTGAAATCACCGTACTGCTGTTTATCTTTGCAGCGGAGATTTTGGGCGAGCTGGAGGCGTTTTTTGTGCGCGTGCCCTTCTGGGACACCATGCTGCACACCATCAGCGGCTTCATCTACGCCGCCGTGGGCTTTGCCATGGTGGACATCCTCAACGAAAACAAGCGGGTCAGCTTCTCCATGTCCCCTCTGTTCATGGCCTTTGTGGCCTTCTGCTTTTCCATGACCATCGGCGTATTGTGGGAATTTTTTGAGTTCGGTATGGACAAGGTGTTCCATCTGGATATGCAGAAGGACACCATCATCCACACCATTACCTCCGTCACCCTCGATCCCACCTGGCAGAATATTCCCGTGACCATCAGCGGCATCACCGACGCGGCGGTCAACGGCCAGTCTCTGGGTCTGGGAGGCTATCTGGACATCGGCCTGATTGACACCATGAAGGATCTGTTCGTGAACTTTATCGGCGCCGTAGTCTTCTCCTGCATCGGCTATCTGGACGTAAAGCACCGCCATTCCGGCAAGGTCACCTCCATGTTCATCCCCCAGATATTGGACAAACCGGCAGAAAAAGACGGGAACGGCGAGGAAAAAGAGACGGAATCTTCGGAGAAAAATCAGGAGCAATAGGCGTCATTTTTCGTCTCTTTGCCGTTGACGCGCCCCCGACGCACCGGATATAATGCATACAGACTACCACTGCCCGTCAGGAGGTCTCTATGAAGATTCTGGTCATTAACCCCGGCGCGGTCTCCACCAAGATCGCCGTCTACGACGAGCACGCCCGGAGCAAGCTCACGTCCATGGCTCTGGGCTGTCTTTTAGCCGATTAAGGGAAATCGGGCGGTCTGCCCGGTTTTATCCATACAGAATTCCTCAGGAGGTCTTTTCCATGGTCAATTCATCCATGTACGCCCTTGGCGCAGCCCGCTCCTGTATCCGGGAGCTGTTTGAATACGG
>JAQYBZ010000047.1 GCA_029003235.1 Bacillota bacterium | reverse complement strand
GTATGCCGGCCCGGTTTTTTTGACGTTTCCGCTATCCCATACAGACGGCCTGGAACAGATCTCTCGCCACCTGCCAGTAGGTCAGCCGGGGCACCTCCGTCTGCGCCACCAGAGGAATCTCTTTGAGCAGCTCTCCGTCGGCCTCGATGCGCAGCGTCCCCACCTGCTGCCCCTGTTCCACGGGGGCTTCCAGTTCTTCCGCCAGCTCCACCGTGCGGGTGACGCCCGCCTGCTTGCCCTTGTCGATCAGCACCGGCGTATCGTCGGCCAAAACCGGCGTTACCGTCTCCTCCACGCCCAGCTTGACGGGAATGGGCGTCAGCTCCACGTCCAGATCGGGCGTCACCAGCGCATAGTTGGCAAAGCCGTAGTCCAAAAGCGCCTTTGCCGACTCAAATCGATCTGTGGACGAGGCGCAGTGGAGCACCACCGCAATAAGCTCTATGCCGTTGCGCTGGGCGGAAGCCGACAGGCAGTGTCCCGCGCCTTGGGTGAAGCCGGTCTTCAGCCCCGTGGTGCCCTCGTAGAAGCGCACCAGCTTGTTGGTGTTGGACAGGCCGAACTGGCCGTTGCGCACCGTGTCCATCCAGATGGTGGTGTATTTTCGGATGGCGTCGTGGCGCAACAGCGCCTGGGACATAATGGCGATGTCCCGCGCCGTGGTCAGATGCTCCGCCGCGTCTTCGCCGTCGTCCAGCCCCGTACAGTTGACAAAGTGGGTGTTGGTCATGCCCAGCTCCGCCGCACGCTGGTTCATCATGGACACAAAGGCGCTTTCGCTGCCTGCCACATGCTCGGCCAGCGCCGTGGCGCAGTCATTGGCGGAGGAAACCACCACGGACTTGAGCATTTCGTCCATGGACATCTGTTCCCCCGGCTCCAGATAGACCTGACTGCCCCCCTTGGCAGCGGCGGCGTCGGAGGTGACTACCATATCGTCCCAGCCGATCTTCCCGCTGTCCAGCGCCTCCATAACCAGCAGCAGTGTCATGATCTTCGTCACGCTGGCCGGCGGCAGCAGCTCATCGGCATTTTTTTCGTACAGCACCGTCCCCGTGGCGGCGTCCATCAAAATGGCGGACGGTGCGGCGATCTCCAGATCTGCCGCTGCCGCGCCCACCGGCAGACACGAGAGCATCACAAGGGCGATCAGGCAGGCGCTGATCAGCCGCTTTGACATAAAAATCAACCCCTTCGCTTCATGGTAGTACAAGCCTATGAAGCAAAGGGGCGACGTATGTCTCAGACCATAAATCTTTTTGCCGCCGTCAGAAAGGCCGTGCAGTCATCGCCGGAGGCCGTAACTGTCAGCGCCGTGCCGCCGTCCAGAGAAAACATCCCCATAAAGGACTTTCCGTTGACCGTTTTCTCCCCGGTGCGCACCTGTACGGGGTAGGGCTGTTCCGCCGCCAGCCGGACAAAATCTCTCACGTCCTCCACGGACCAGAGCCGGATCTTGAATGTTTCCACCGCAAAACCTCCAGAACACGTTGTGAAATCCGCAAACTTCTGCTATAATCATGTCTACAGAGATTCTATGCAACAGCGGGCGGCGCTATGTCCGCCCCGGGGAGAGAATTATGAAATTTGCGTGCTGCACCCTTGGGTGCAAGGTCAATCAGTACGAGACCCAGGCCATGGAGCAGACCCTCAAGGCCATGGGGCACACAGAGGGCAGGCCGGAGGAGCCGTGCGACTGCTATATCATCAATACCTGCACCGTCACGGCGGTGGCGGACAAGAAAAACCGCAATCTCATCCGCCGCCTGCGGCGGCAGAACCCCCAGGCTGTGCTGGGCGTCTGCGGTTGCTATGCCCAGATGAAGCCGGAAGACGTCCGGGCGCTGGGGGCGGATGTGATCTCCGGCAGCGGCGGCCGGGAGGCGTTCTTGCAGATGCTGGTGCAGACCGTTGCCGACCGGCAGCAGCGGGAGGCCATCGACAGCCCCATGGAGCGGCGGCTGTTTGAGCCGCTTCCGGCAGGCGGCCTGTCGGAGCGCACCCGCGCCATGCTCAAGGTGCAGGACGGGTGCAACAATTTCTGCTCCTACTGCATCATTCCCTATGCCCGGGGGCGCGTGCGCAGTCTGCCTTTGGCCGACGCCGTGACCCAGGCCAGAAAGCTGGCGCAGGAGGGCTACCGGGAAATTGTGGTCACCGGCATCGAGGTGGCCTCCTGGGGCTGGGATTTCCACGACGGCAGCCGGGTCATTGATCTGCTGAGCGCCGTCTGTGCGGCAGTGCCCCAGGTGCGCATCCGCCTTGGCTCTCTGGAGCCGCGGGTGGTGGACGAGGACTTCTGCCGGACGCTGAAAGCCTTTGACAATCTCTGCCCCCACTTTCACCTTTCCATGCAGTCCGGCTGTGACACGGTGCTGCGGCGTATGAACCGCAGATACGACACCGCCCGGTATTATCAGAGCGTGGAGCTGCTGAAAAAGACCTTCCCCGGCTGCGCCGTGACCACGGATATGATCGTAGCCTTTCCGGGCGAAACCGGGGAGGAATTTGAAGAAAGTCTTGCGTTTATCCGCAAATGTGCCTTTGCCGCCATGCATGTGTTTCCCTATTCCCGGCGGCCGGGTACGCCGGCGGACGCCATGCCGGAGCAGTTGAGCAACGCGGTCAAGCAGGCGCGTTCTGCGGCGGCCATTGAGGTTGCGACGGAAATGAACCGTGCCTTCCGCCAGTCCATGATCGGCTCGGTGCAGCAGGTGCTGTTTGAGCAGACCAGCGGCGATTACGAGACGGGACACGCCCCCAATTCCATCCGGGTCTACGTTCCGGGGCAGGCGCTGCACAATCAGGTGCGGTCTGTGCAGATCACCGGCCTGTACGAGGACGGCCTGATGGGACGGCTGGCGGACTAGGGGCTACGCCCAGATCAGCCTGGGCATGGGCTCATGGAACAGCTTCTTGCGGAAAAAGCGGTTTTCCAGCAGCGCCATAGCCGACAGGGGCACCCAGAGCAGAGAGAACACCAGACTGATCTGCCCCCGGTAGTTAAAGGGCAGCTTGCTGTAGTCCCAGACGTTCAGCCCCAGATATTCGTTGACCACCGTTCCCGAGATCAGCTCCGAGGCGGTAATAATGGCCGCGCCGCAGAACATCCGCAGCGCCAGCGGCAGCTTCTGGGGCAGCTTGCCCATGAGCAGGAAGTCCGCACCGCCCACGACGAACATACTGCAATGGGAATAGCCCCTCCAGAGAAACTCCACGGTCACATAGGTCATACCGCCCAAATAAAAGAGGACACTGTCTTTCCAAAGCCTGTGTTTTTCCTGCATTATGGTAAACCTCCAGAAATTTCTGGAATCAGTATGTGCAAAAACGGAAAAACTATACCGGATCGCCCCGAAAAATTGGAAAAAGCTATTGACAAAATCCCTGTTTTCCATTATAATTCACTTTGCTGTCCGGCCACGCGCCCGGCAGTATATATGGCGGCATAGCTCAGTTGGTAGAGCACCCGGTTCATACCCGGCCTGTCATCTGTTCAAATCAGATTGCCGCTACCATATGGCCCGTTGGTCAAGCGGCTAAGACACCGCCCTTTCACGGCGGTAACGTGGGTTCGATTCCCGCACGGGTCACCAGAAATCCCGGATGCAGCAGCGTCCGGGATTTTTGCTGTTAAAATGCCCCATAAAAGACGGCCGGGAGCAGGCACATGGCCTGCTCCCGGTGCTTATCCCGGAATTTACAGCCGCTGGGTTTTGGCAAGCTGCCTGTTTTTGTAGTCCAGATCACCCGTGACCTCGCGCAGCACCTGAATCTCCGGCGGCAGCGCCACGTCGTCGTTATCCGAATAGCGGAACATAATGGCTCTGTCCGCGCTGAAGGGATAGACATCGATCTCAAACTGCTGCTCACGATAGGTGAAGCGGTATTTGACCTTATGTACCGTGTGCAGGCTCATGTCTCCCTCCATGAGGTACTGGATGTACTCTTTCTGGGAGATGGGCTTTTCCGTGTCCCACTTGGTGTTGTCGGGCATATAGTGCTTTTCGGTGTAGAAATAGAGGTAGTCCGCGCCGTTTTTCTGCTGGCGTACCCGGCGCTCCACCTGGGGATTGGTTTCTTTCAGATAGGTCTGCATCATATCGAAAGCCACGGCGTGATAGGTGCGCGTCAGCGATTCCAGATCGGGCATGGCAATCAGGTATTTGTGCTTTTTGGCCATGGGCTCCGGCTCGCCTACGATGCGGTAGATCTCCCGGATGGCGCGGTCGATCTTCAGTTCAAAGTCCACGGAGTTGTCGATGATCTTCAGATTGGGGTGCTGACTCCACGCCCGGAGGGTGCGGTCGTCCATTTCCCGGGCGTATTCGATGGATTCGGTGCGGGCGGTGTTGCCCAGATTGTAGGCAAATTCCGCCCCCTTGGCGCAGGTGACCAGATGCAGCACGGCGTCATAGTTGGACAGCACTTCCTGCTCTGTGCGGTGGAACTTCGCCAGGGTCTGGGTGAATTCCTCGTCGGTAATGTACGCTTTGTCGTCCATGAGCGCCCGGTCGTAGATCACCAAAACCCGGTCTTCCGGCACCATCTGGGCGGCCTTTAAGGCAAGCTGCTCCTTGTGAAGCTGATCGGCAATGACAAAATCCTGAAATTCCAGCATGGAGACACAGCCGCCGAAGGGCTTGATGCCGAAGCCGGAAATCAGCTCCGTGGCAGTCTCGGGAATGGTGATGACCTTCCAGCCGTCGTCCTGCTTGAATTCTTTCAGGATCCGGCTGATCAGGGTAGTTTTGCCGGCTGCCGGGCCGCCGGTCAGGACGATCTTGATGATGCGTTTGTGCATGAAGCTCCCGCCTTTCTACCTTGGTAGCTCTATTTTATCATGAAGCCGCCCCTTTTGCAAGCTGTCAACAGTAGGAGAAATCTATGGAAAACGGCCGGGTTTTGTACAGTTTGACCGAAGCCGCGCCGTTGACAAATTCTGAAAATTGCATTATGATGAAAAATAGAAGACCACAGCGCGAAACAGACGGAGGAAACGATGGGGGCCGATCATTATGAGGCGCTGTGCAGCCAGTGGCGGCAGCGGTTTTTGAATATGGATCAAGCCTGGCTGACGGCGCTTTTGCCGGAGCTGTGCCGGGAAGGAAACGCTCTCACCCTCCGCCTGTACGGGCGGAAGCTGCGGGTGGACGCGGACAGCGGCGAGATCACTGCGCCGGAGGATTCCCTGCCCGTGACACGGACGGAGAAGCTGACCGTATACACCCTGTTTGCCTATGTCAGACCCGGCGCCCGGCTCCGGGGTGAGTGGGTGAGCTTTGACCGGCTGCGGGACACGGCGGTGTTTGCGCCGGCCTTTCGCAAGGGGGTGCTGCAGAGCTTTGCAGCCGCTTTTTCCGGCCGCACCGGTGCGCTGGAAGCCGCCTGCAGGGCGCTGCACGGAACGCCCCTGCCCTTTGGGGACGTGGGCTATGAGATCGACTCCTTTCAATGCATTCCCGTGCGGTTTCTGTTCTGGCAGGGAGAGGATGAAATTCCCGCCTCGGCCAATCTGCTTTTCGACGTCAGCGCCACGGATTTTATTCATCCCGAGAGCATTGTGACCATCGCTTCCCTGGGGGTTTCCCGTCTGGTGCAGGCGGCGGACGCAGGTCTGCCGCCCGGCGCATTTGGGAACGACTGACCGGCACGGATACACTGTATCAGAATATGGAGGCAATACCATGAGATCTTACATTCTAAAGGGACATCTTTGCACCAGCGAGGACAGACGGCATATCCGCGTGGTGGAAAACGGCTGTCTTGTCTGCGAAAACGGCGTCATCACCGGGGTGTTTGAACAGCTTCCGGAGCAGTATGCAAACCTGCCGCTGGTGGATTTCGGCGACCGGCTGATCATTCCCGGCATGACGGA
>JAQYBZ010000046.1 GCA_029003235.1 Bacillota bacterium | reverse complement strand
TGGAGACCTTCCCCTGCCTCAAGCTGGCCATGCAGACGGCCAGAACCGGGGGCACGGCCTGTTCGGTGATGAACGCCGCCAACGAGGCGGCGGTAGGACTGTATTTACAGGACAAAATTAAATTCTATGATATTCCGGCGCTGGTGCAGGACGCCCTGGACACGGTACCCTTTGTCTCTGCGCCGGGACTTGAAGCCGTTCTGGAGGCGGATCGCGCCGCCAGAGCGCAGGTGTATTCCAGACAGCGAGGTTGATCCAGTTGTATATTCTCTTTGCAATTCTGATTTTCGGGTTTCTGATTTTTATTCACGAGCTGGGACATTTCCTGGCGGCCAAGGCTTCCCATGTGCAGGTCAATGAATTCTCCATCTGTATGGGACCCAAGCTGCTGCAAAAGCAGATCGGGGAGACCAAGTACACCCTGCGGCTGCTGCCCATCGGCGGCTACTGCGCCATGGAGGGGGAGGACGAGGAATGTGACAACCCCAGAGCCTTCTCTTCCGCCCCATGGTGGAAACGGCTGGTGATTCTGGTTTCCGGGTCGTTTATGAATTTCCTCACGGGCTTTGTGGTCATGGCGCTGCTGCTGGGGCTGACCAGCACGGCTTTCCGCACGCCGGTGGTGACGGGCTTCATGGACGGCTGCACCCTCAACGGAGAGGGCGGCCTCATGGAGGGCGACGAGTTCTACTCCATCAACGGCAGCCGAGTCTATCTATTCAGCGACTTTTCCATGCTCACCTCCCGCCAGTCCGGCACCACCTATGATCTGGTGGTCATCCGCGACGGAGAGAAGGTCGCGCTCAATGATTTTGAAATGGAGAAGCACGAGTTCACCGACGAAAACGGCAATACCCAGCTTTTGTACGGCATGAATTTCGCCGATACGGAGCCTGCCAATTTCGGCTCCGTCATGAAATATGCCTGGTACAACTGTCTGGACTTTACCCGGATGGTCTGGTACGGCCTGTCCGATCTGGTGACCGGCGCCGTGGGGGTGAAGGATATGTCCGGCCCCGTGGGCATCGTATCCGTCATTTCCGAAACCGGAAAAGAGGCGGAAACCACCTCTGAGGGCGTGGAAAACGTGCTGTATCTGGGGGCGTTTATCGCCGTGAATCTGGCGGTAATGAATCTGCTGCCCATTCCGGCGCTGGATGGCGGCCGGGTGTTCTTCCTGCTGGTCAACACCCTCTTTACGGCCATCACCAAAAAGAAAATCAATCCAAAGTATGAGGGCTACGTCCACGGTGCAGGCATGGTTCTGCTGCTGGGCTTTATGGCCTTTATCACGGTCAAAGATATTTTGCAACTGGTGGGATGACAATGACAAGACAGATCATGGTAGGCGCCGTCCCCGTAGGCGGGGGCGCAGAGGTCTCCATTCAATCCATGCTCAATACCCGAACCACCGATGTGGAGGGGAGCCTTGCCCAGCTTCGGGCGCTGCGCGACGCGGGCTGTCAGATCGCCCGGCTGGCGGTGCCGGACGCGGCGGCGGCAGAGGGCTTTGCCCAAATCGCCGTCAGATCGCCCCTGCCGCTGGTGGCGGACATCCACTTTGACTACCGGCTGGCCATTGCCGCGGCGGAGGGCGGTGCGGCGAAAATCCGCATCAACCCCGGCAACATCGGCGGCGAGGCGCGGGTCAAGGCGGTGGTGGACTGCTGCAGGGCGCACCACATTCCCATCCGCATCGGCGTCAACGGCGGCAGTCTGGACAAGCGCCTGCTGGAAAAATACGGCCACCCCACGGCGAAAGCACTGGTGGAGAGCGCCTTTTCCCATATTGCCCTGCTGGAAAAATACGGGTTTTACGACACCTGCGTGTCCATGAAGTCCTCCAATGTGCCCCTGATGATGGCGGCCTATCGGCTGTTCCATGAGAAATCCGACTATCCCCTCCATGTGGGCGTCACGGAGACGGGCACCGAATATATGGGTACCATCAAATCCGCCATGGGCATCGGCGGCCTGCTGTGCATGGGCATCGGCGACACGGTGCGGGTATCCCTCACGGCCGACCCGGTGCGGGAGGTGGAGACGGCCAAGGCCATTTTGCAGGCGGCGGGTCTGCGCCGGAACGGCGTGAATATCATCTCCTGCCCCACCTGCGGCAGAACGCGGATCGACCTTATCGGCCTTGCCCGGCAGGTGGAACAGGCGTTGAAAAACTGCAATAAGAATCTTACGGTGGCCGTGATGGGCTGTATCGTCAACGGACCCGGAGAGGCCAGAGAGGCCGATGTGGGCATTGCCGGCGGCGACGGCTGCGGCGTGATCTTCGTCAAGGGGGAGCTGCGGGAAAGGCTGCCCTATGACCAGCTCCTGCCGGCGCTGCTGCGCTATGTGGACGCCATGTAATACAACAAAGGAGAGAAAGACAGAGAGGCTCTATGGATAAACCCGTTTCTCTTTTGAATCTGTTTTCCTGCCTTGCGCCGGGCACGCTGCGACCTGTTTTGGAACAGGCCGCCGTTTGTCATGCGGACATTGACCCGGCCAGCCGGGAAATTACGGTGCATCTGGCATCTGAAGTTTACATAACCTCAAAACAGCTCCGGGAGGCGGAGCAGACCATTGCCAGAAGCTACGCGCTGCGCCGGATGCGGCTGGAGGCGGCCTTTCCCGCAGACCAGCTCACGGAGGCGGCGCTGGCCGATCTGAACCAGTGCATTGCCGATGAATATCCCCCGGCGCTGTCCACCCTGGCGGGCTGCCGCTGGGAGCGGGAAGGGCAGACTATGCACCTGCATCTGCAGGGCAATGGGCTGCAGGAGCTGCGGCCTCATCTGCATACGGCAGAGCGCTATCTGGCGGAGCATTTTGGGTTGGAGGTGACGGTGGAGGCCCACGCAGGCCATGAACTGGAGGGGGAAGCCCTGTTTGAGCAGACCAGCCGTATGCGCCGTCAGGCCATGGAGCATGCTCCCGCGCCGCAGGTCAAAGCCGCGGCGCCCAAGGCCTGCGACGACCAGCCGGAGGAACTGATTTTCGGCAAAATGTTCCGGGACAAGCCCATGGCCATGAAAGAGCTGACGCTGGATATGTACAAGGTCTGCGTGGAGGGAGAGGTCTTCTCCGTCCGCCACAGAGAGCTGCCCAAGCGCAACGCCTGGGTGGTGTCCTTTTTTGTCACCGACCACACAGGCTCCGTGTGGGTCAATCAGTTTATGGAGGCGGCAAAGGCCAAGCCCATCATTGAACGGGTGCATGAGCCCAATCCCAAGAAACACAAGCCCGGCAGCTATCTGCGTATTCAGGGGCGCATGACCATCAACCGCTTTGACAACGAGATGGTGCTGGAGCCCCACGCCATTGTGGAGGTGTCCCGCCCGGAGCGTAAGGACACGGCGCCGCAGAAACGGGTGGAGCTGCATCTGCATACCACCATGTCCGCCATGGACGCATTGACGGATACGGCGGCGGCGGTGCAGCAGGCGGCCAGGTGGGGGCATAAGGCCATCGCCATTACCGACCACGGCGTGGCGCAGTCCTTCCCCGACGCCCTCCACGCCTCCTCCGCCAAGGTGGCGGGCACGGACGAGGAGATCAAAATTCTCTACGGCTGCGAGGGATATTTTGTAAACGATCTGGACGACCGTATTGTGGTACACGGTCAGAAGGATATGCCCCTGGACGGGGAATATGTGGCCTTTGATCTGGAGACCACCGGCCTGTCTGCCCAGACCGACGGGATCATTGAGATCGGCGCGGCCATTATGAAAGACGGAGAGGTACTGGATCGATTTGAGTCCTTTGTGGCGCCCGGACGGCGGCTTACCCCCAGAATCACTGATCTGACCGGCATTACGGATGAAATGCTGGAGGGCGCGCCGGAAATTGGGCAGGTACTACCGCGATTTCTGGATTTTTGCGGCCAAAGACCACTTGTGGCGCATAACGCGGACTTTGATGTGGGCTTTCTCACGGCAGCCTGTGAGCGGCTGTCCATCCCCTTTGACCCCACTTACATGGACACCCTCATTCTGTCACAGAATCTGCTGCCCCAACTGAGCAAGCACAAGCTCAATCTGGTGGCGGACTATCTGGGTCTGCCGGAGTTTAACCACCACAGGGCGTCGGACGACGCCGTGACCTGCGGCCTTTTGTATCAACGCTTTGCCAAAATGCTGGCCGAGCGGGGCGTCAGCTCCATTCAGGCCATTAACGACGACATGACCCAATTGCGTGCCGGAGGCCGGATCAACGACCGCCACGCACGGCATATCATTCTTTTTGCCAAAAATTCCACCGGCCTGCGCAACCTGTACCGGCTTATCTCCTACAGCAATCTGAAATATTACAAGCGGGTGCCCCGGATTCCCAAGTCCGAGCTGGTACAATGGCGCGAGGGACTGATCATCGGCAGCGCCTGCGAGGCGGGGGAGCTGTTTCAGGCCATCACCGCCCACAAAAGCCGCGCCGAACTGCGGCGTATCGCTTCCTTCTACGATTTTCTGGAGATCCAGCCCCTGAGCAACAACCGCTTTATGCTGGCCAAGGGCATCGCCGCCGACGAGGAGGAGCTGCGCAGCTTCAACCGCACGGTGGTGGAGCTGGGCGAGGAACTGGGCAAGCCCGTGGTGGCCACGGGAGACGTGCATTTTCTCAACCCGGAGGACGAGATCTTCCGCCATATCCTGCTGGCAACCAAGGGCTATGAGGACTGCGACCGCCCCAACCCCCTGTATTTCCGTACTACCGACGAGATGCTGGAGGAATTTGCCTATCTCGGGGAGGAAAAGGCCTACGAGGTGGTGGTGACCAACACCAACCTGATCGCAGATATGTGCGAGCGGGTGCGCCCGGTGCCCCACAATCTTTTCGCCCCCAAAATCGAAAACTCTGTGGAAGACCTGAAATCACTGGTCTACGGCAAGCTGCACCGGCTTTATGGCCAAAACCCGCCGGAGTGTATCACCAAGCGGGTGGAGACCGAGCTGGGCGACATTATCCGCTGCCACTACGACGTCATCTATATGTCGGCGCAGAAGCTGGTGCAGAACTCTCTGGAGCACGGCTATCTGGTGGGCTCCCGGGGCTCCGTGGGTTCGTCCATCGTGGCCTACCTGTCGGGCATCACGGAGGTCAACTCCTTTCCGCCCCACTACCGCTGTCCCAATCCCGACTGTAAATACACTACCTTTGATGTGCCCGAGGGAATCAACTGCGGCGCCGACCTGCCGGACGCCGTTTGCCCCCAATGCGGCACGCCCTTTGAAAAAGACGGCTTCAACATCCCCTTTGAGACCTTTTTGGGCGTCGGCGGCACTAAGGTGCCGGATATTGACCTGAATTTCTCCGGCGAGTATCAGGCCAGAGCGCACGCCTACTGCGTGGAGATGTTCGGCTCGTCCCATGTCTTCCGCGCCGGAACCATCGGCACCGTGGCGGAAAAGACCGCCTACGGCTATGCCAAAAAATATCTGTCCGAGCGCAATCTGCAGGTGAGCAAGGCCGAAGAAGAACGGCTGGCCGCCGGCTGTGTAGGCGTCAAGCGTACCACCGGACAGCATCCCGGCGGACTGGTGGTCATTCCGCAGGAAAACGAGATCTGGGACTTCTGCCCGGTGCAGCACCCGGCGGACGACCCCGGCTCCGACTGGATCACCACCCATTTTGAGTACCATTCCATGGAGGAAAATCTGCTGAAGCTGGATATGCTGGGGCACGATGACCCCACCATGATCCGTATGCTGGAGGATATGACCGGCGTGGATGCCCGGAAGATTCCTCTGGACGACAAGCAGACCATGGCCATTTTTACCTCCTCCAAGGGGCTTGGCTATGAAAACGACCCGCTGCTGGGGCCTACCGGTGCCGTGGGGATCCCGGAATTCGGCACGGGCTTCACCCGGGGCATGCTGGTGGAGACCCAGCCGACCCAGTTTGACACCCTGCTGCGGCTGTCCGGCTTCTCCCACGGCACCGACGTCTGGCTGGGCAACGCCAGAGACCTGATTTTGTCCAAGACCGCCACCGTCGGACAGGCCATCGGCTGCCGCGACGACATTATGCTCTACCTCATCCGGTGCGGCATGCCGGAGGAGCGCTCCTTCAAGATCATGGAATCCGTGCGAAAGGGCAGAGGGCTGCCCGAGGGCGCGGAGGCGGAGATGATCGCGGCCGGGGTGCCCCAGTGGTATATCGAATCCTGCAAGAAGATCAAATATCTGTTCCCCAAGGCGCACGCCGTGGCCTATGTCATGATGGCGTTCCGTATCGCCTGGTTCAAGGTACACGAGCCTCTGGCCTTCTACGCCGCCTACTTCTACCGCCGTTCCCAAAAGGGCGGCTTTGACGCGGCCATGATGTGCCGCGGCAAGGACACGGTGCTGGAAAACATTGAAAAGATCAAGGCCAACGAGGACGCCACGGCCAAGGACGACGATTTGCTGACCACGCTGGAGGTCTGCTACGAGTTTTACCTGCGGGGCTTTGGCTTTGCCCCTATCAGCCTGTATGATTCCGATGCCATGAAGTTCCTCCCCCTGCCGGAGCAGAAAAAGCTCCTGCCCCCCTTTATCGCGGTCTCCGGACTGGGAGAAACGGCGGCGCTGGACATTGTGGAGGGCAGAAAAGGCAAGCACTTCATTTCCGTCGAGGAATTTGCCGCGGCCTGCCCCAAGGTGTCCCAGACCCACATTGAAAATCTGGAGCAGGCGGGAGTCTTCGGCTCCATGCCCAAAACCAGCCAGATCTCCCTGTTCTGAGTGTCAGTTTTCACAAAATTCCCCTGTGATTTTCGTGTAATTGCCCAAAGTATTTTGGACGGGGGAAAAACTCATTGCGCAAACCGGGGCGTTAGAGTATAATATTCTCGTATTTTTGAAACTCTATTTGACAGGAGAATGTACTATGCAAAAGCTTGAAAAACAGTTCCATATCCATTGCGTCGAGGGCGACGTTGGCCGTTATGTAATCCTCCCCGGCGATCCCGGCCGCTGCGAGTCCATCGCGGCACTGTTTGACGACGCCCATCATGTTGCCCAGAACCGGGAGTTCAACATCTACACCGGTACCCTGCTGGGAGAAAAGGTCAGCGTCTGCTCCACCGGCATCGGCGGCCCCTCCGCCTCCATCGCCATGGAAGAGCTGCACAACATCGGCGCCGACACCTTCATCCGTACCGGCACCTGCGGCGGCATCAATCTGGACGTGCAGTCCGGGGACATTGTGGTAGCCACCGGCGCCATCCGCTATGAGCATACCTCCATGGAGTATGCTCCCATCGAGTATCCCGCCGTGGCCAATCTGGACATCACCATTGCTCTGCGGGATGCCTCCCGCGCCATGGGCAAGACCACCCATGTGGGCGTGGTACAGTGCAAGGACGCGTTCTACGGCCAGCACAGTCCGGCCAAGATGCCCGTCTCCTACGAGCTGCTGCAGAAGTGGGAAGCCTGGAAGCGCCTTGGCGTTCTGGCCTCCGAGATGGAGTCTGCCGCCCTGTTCGTGGTGGCCGACGCGCTCAAGTGCCGCTGCGGTTCCTGCTTCCATGTGATCTGGAATCAGGAGCGCGAGGCCGCCGGCCTGGATCAGAAGATGAGCGAAGACACCTCCGCCTCCGTCCGCGTGGCGGTAGAGGGTCTGAAGCTCCTCATTGAAAGAGACCGGGCAAATCAGTAACACAGAGGCCAAAATGCCGCCTGCTTGACTGCAGGCGGCATTTTTTTGCAAAAGAGGCTATGCAGACGGTGAAAAATACGTTAAAATGGGTCTGTCACCATGCCGGCGCCCGACACATAGCATGAACCGGGGGGTGCCGGGATGTTTTGGGAAATCTTGATCTGCGCACTGGCGGCCGGAGTGCTGATCCTGCTGGGCTGGGGCTTTGCCATGTGGGCGCTGCTGCCTGTGCGGGGCGAAGATCTGCATTTGACGGTCACGGCCTGCGGTGACGCCGAACGGCTGGAACAGCAGTGCCGATCCTATCTTTTGCTCCACGACGCCGGGGTGCTGGAGCTGCCCCTGCTCATCTGTGACACGGGGCTGTCCCCTGCGGGGCGGAAAACGGCAGAGCTGCTTGTCCGGGAGCATCCGCAGGTGCGGCTGTGTCAGCCGGCGCAGTGGAGGGAAATGCTGCAAATGGAGAACAGAGAATGTGAAGGAAACTGAATTGGAGCTTTTGCGGGGATCCGTGGCGGCGGTGGTCTACCAAAACCCGGAAAACGGCTATACGGTGCTGCGGTTTTCCTGTGAGGACGGCCAGCAAATCACGGTGGTGGGAACGATCCCCATGGCCGTGGTGGGAGAGCGGCTCATGGTCACGGGCAAGTGGGTCACCCACGCCGCCTATGGCAGACAGTTCGAGGCAGAGTATCTGGAACGTCTGATGCCTGAGACCCGCGCGGAGCTGCTGGCCTATCTTTCCTCCGGGGCGGTCAGGGGCGTGGGCGTCAAGCTGGCGCAAAGGATCGTCGACCGCTTTGGAGAAGAAAGTCTGGATGTGATCGAAAATCACCCGCAGCAGTTGGCGCAGATCTCCGGCATTACGGCAAAAAAGGCGCTGGAGATCAACAGCAGCTTTTGCAGGCGGGTGGGCATCCGGCGGCTCATGGAATATCTCAACGTCTACCATCTGCCGCCGGAGCTGGCCGTGCGCCTTTACGGCGTCTATGGCGAGCTGTCCAGACAGGCGCTGGAGGACAACCCCTACCTGCTGACGGAGGAATACTTCGGCGCGGACTTTTCCGTGGTGGACGCCTATGCGCTGCAGACCGGCGTCAGCGGCGACGACGAGCGCCGGGTAGAGGCCGGCATCCTCTTTGAACTGACTTATAATCTGACCAATGGGCACACGTTTTTGCCCATGGACAAGCTGCTGCAGGCCACGGCGGCGCTGCTGGAACTGGACAGCGAAACGGTACAATCCGGCGCCCATCGCCTTTTGGAGCAGGGCAGGCTGGTCACGGATCAGATCGCCGGACTGACGGCGGCCTATCTGCCCCAGTATTACGTGGCCGAGACCTATCTGACCGGCCGTCTGCTGGAGATGGCCAGGCAGCGCACGGACAGTCCGCCCCACCCGGAGCGGCTGCTGCGGGCGGCGGAGCAGAAGCAGCATATCCAATATGCGGCGCTGCAGCGCCAGGCGATTCTCTCGGCAGCGGAGCACGGCCTGCTCATTGTCACCGGCGGCCCGGGCACGGGTAAGACCACCACGCTGGCGGGAATCCTGGCCATGTTTGACGCCATGGGACTGAAGACCCTTCTGGCGGCGCCCACGGGTCGGGCGGCCAAGCGCCTGTCGGAACTGACAGGGCGGGAGGCCGCCACCATCCACCGGCTGCTGGAGGTGGACGTGTCCCCTCAGACCGGGGAGATGACCTTTGTCCACGACGAGGACGAGCCGCTGCAATGTGACGCCGTCATTGTGGACGAGACCTCCATGGTGGATCTGCTTTTAATGTACGCACTGGTGCGGGCGCTGCCGGAAAACTGCCGCCTGATTCTGGTGGGAGATCCGGATCAGCTCCCCTCTGTGGGAGCCGGCAACGTGTTTGCCGACCTGATCCGCAGCGGCCGGATTGAGACCGTGCGGCTGACGGAGATCTTCCGGCAGGCGCAGCAGAGCCTCATCGTTATGAACGCCCACGCGGTCAACCGGGGAGAGATGCCCCTGCTGTCTGCCAAAGACCGGGATTTCTTTTTTCTGCGGCGCACCACCGGCGCAGCGGTGGCACAGACCATCACCGACCTGTGCAGCCGCCGCCTGCCCCTGAACATGGGCATCCAGCCGGGGGACATTCAGGTGCTCAGCCCCACCAGAAAGGGCGAGACCGGCACGGCAGCCCTCAACCGGGCGCTGCAGGCGGTGTTGAATCCGCCGTCGGCGGAGAAAAAAGAGAAAACTATCGGAGATTTTTCTTTCCGGGAGGGCGATCGGGTGATGCAAATTCGGAACAACTATGATATAATGTGGAAGAAGACCGACGGCACAGGCGTGGGAACGGGCATTTTCAACGGCGACATCGGCACCATTGAGGAGATTCGCTTCGAGCAGGAGCGCCTGCGCATCCGTTTCGACGACCGGCAGGCGGATTATTCTTTCGATATGCTCTCCGAGCTGGAGCCTGCCTATGCCATGACGGTACACAAAAGTCAGGGCAGCGAACACCGGGCGGTGATTCTCTCCGTGTTTCGCGGCTCGCCCTATCTGCTCACCCGCAGCATCCTCTATACGGCCATTACCCGGGCAAGAGAGCTGCTGATTCTGGTGGGCAGCGAGGAGGTTATTCAGACCATGGTAAACAACAACCGTCAGACCAGACGCTTCAGCGGCCTGAAATGGCGTCTGGCCAGACAGCTTCCGTGATACGCCGCGCAGGCAGCGCCCTGCTGGATCTGATCTATCCGCCCCGGTGCGTCCTGTGCCGCAGGCTGCTTGCGCCGGGGCAGACAGATCTGTGCCCGGACTGCCGCAATGGGCTGACAGAGTGCGGCCAGACCCTTCATGGCGCGTTTTTCCAGACCTGCGTTGCGCCCTACTGCTATGACGGGGCACTGCGCGAATCCCTGCTGTACTACAAATTCCATGGCAAGCAGAGCTATGCCGCCGCCTACGGCAGGCTGCTGGCGCCCAGGATTGCCGACGCGCTGTCGGGGCAGTATGACCTCATTTCCTGGGTGCCTGTGAGCCGAAAAAGAAAGCGTCAGCGGGGCTACGATCAGGCGCGGCTCCTGGCGGCTGCCACAGCCAGGGAGCTGGGACAGCCCCTGACCCGGACGCTGAAAAAGGTGAAGCACAACCCTGCCCAGTCCGGGCTGGACTCCGCCGCCGAGCGCAGGGGCAATGTGAAAAACGCCTACAGACCCTACCGGCAGGAACGCTTTGCAGGCAAGCGGGTTCTGCTGATCGACGATATTGTAACCACCGGCTCCACCCTGTCGGAATGCAGCAGAGTTCTGCAGACCGCCGGGGCGGCTTCGGTGGTGTGCGCGGCGCTGGCCGCCGCGGGAAAGAAACAGAGCGGGTGATAATATGTCAATTTTTTCCAGAGACCTGGGCATTGACCTGGGCACGGCCAACGTGGTCATCTATGCCGACGGCAAGGGCATCGTCCTGCGGGAGCCGTCTGTGGTGGCCGTGGATAAGAATACGGGCAAGGTGCTGAAGGTTGGCTCCGCCGCCCGGAATATGCTGGGCAGAACGCCGGGCAACGTGGTGGCCATGCGTCCTTTGCGCGATGGCGTCATTTCGGACTATGAAATGACGGAGAAAATGCTCTCGGAATTTCTTCGCATGGTGGTGCGCTATGCCTTTGTCAAGCCCAGAGTGATTATCTCCGTGCCCAGCGGCGTCACCGGCATTGAGGAGCGCGCCGTCATACAGGCGGCCATGGAGGCCGGCGCCAGACGGGTCTATCTGTCCGAGGAGCCGTTGGCTGCGGCATTGGGCGCGAATCTGGACTTCTCCGGCCCCGACGGCCACATGGTGGTGGACATCGGCGGCGGCACCACGGACATCGGGGTGCTGACCATGAACGGCATTGCCAATTCCTCCTCCGTCAAGGTGGCGGGAGACAGCTTTGACGAGGCTATCGTCAAGTATGTGCGCAAGAAGCAGGGCGTTCTCATCGGCCTGAACACGGCGGAGGAACTGAAGATTACCGTGGGCTGCGTCTACGAGCGGCCGGAGCAGATCGAGACCCAGACCAAGGGACGGGATCTGAAAACCGGCCTTGCCAAGGATATTGTGGTCAGCTCGGCGGATATTTTTGAGGCGCTCAAGCGACCGGCCAGACAGATCACCGATGAGATTCTGGCGGTGCTGGAGCAGACCACGCCGGAGCTGGTGGCGGACATTGCCAAAAACGGCATCGTCCTCACCGGCGGCAGCAGCCAGATCTGGGGCATGGACAAGCTGGTGCAGGAGCGTACCGGCATGCAGTGCAGCGTGGCCGACGATGCCGATACCTGCGTGGCTTACGGCTGCGGCAAGAGCCTGTCGTGGATCAACCATATGCAGGAGGGTGCCATCAATATTGCCCGCCGCAGACTGCTCAAGGAGTGAGCGCCGGCCCCGGCAGGCACGGAAGCACATAGAACAAACCGTGAGGGACAGCTTACCCTGTCCCTCACGGTTTGTTTCTCAAAAGATTGGTTGGGCTGTCAGCAGCGGCTGGGCGCTCAGACCTCCGAAGCGGCATACTCGTGGTTTTTCTCCCCTACAGCCTTAAAGGACTCGCCCGCCTCCGTATAGGTGCAACGGATGGCGTAGAGGATCTGCTGAAGCTGATCTACATTCATTTGCAGGGTCTTGGAGAGCTGATCCAGATCATGCTCGTTCTCCTCCAGCCGGGCGGAAGCCCCGGAAAATACGGAGTTGACCTGCTCATAGATCTTGCCGGCGCGCTCCCGGGCAAGACGTTCCGTGACTTCTGCCCGACGGTAGGCGGCCAGCTCCAATTCGCTGTAGCTGCTGGAACTGACGGTGGGCTGCACAGGCATTACGTCGGAAATGGGCGGAATAGGCGCATTCAGGGGCGCCTGCCGCTCCTGGGAGGCGGCCTGTCCGGGCTTTTCCAGCTCTGCCTGCAGCCGTGCCGCTTCGGCTTCCAGCGTGCGGTTCTGCTGGGTCAGCTCGTCAATCTTTGCCTGTGCCTGCTCCAGCGCCTGCTGTAGGGCGGGGAGCTGCTTGGCCTGCTCCGCTGCGGCGTTGGCCTCGTCCAGCTCCGCCTGCAGGCGGGCGTTGGCATCCCGGAGCAGCCGCTTTTCCTTTTCGGCTTCCAGAGCGGTGCTTTCAATATAGTTTACCACGTCCTCCCGGTTAAAGCCGTGAAGCGCAGTCCGGAAATTTCTGCTGTTTGCGGCGTCTGACATAACGACCCCTCCTAAGAGCTGAGTTTGTGTAAATTTATCTTATTATACCACGGAAAAAGTCAGAAAACAACCGAAGACGGCTTTTTTCGCGGGAATTTCCAAAAATTTACGCAGACAGGAAGACTGTTGCGTGAAAAATTGCTTTTTGTCGAAAAACAACTCTTTACTTTCGGAAAAACCGATGCTATAATAATTGGCGCAAATGAATATAAGCGCCAGTGGCTCAATGGATAGAGCATCAGATTCCGGTTCTGAGGGTTGGGGGTTCGAGTCCCTTCTGGCGTACCACGAAAAAGACGATTGCGAGAGCACTCGTCTTTTTCAATGAAATTCGTTCTTTACGGAACGAGTGAAATATTACTTCGTAATGTGAAATGCGCGTCTCGTATGAAATATGCCTGCGGCATATGAGGGAACGAATTTTATTTCACATTCGGCGTTAGCCGAATATTTCATAATCCTTAAGGATTATTTCACATCGCGTTAGCGATATTTCATTGGCTATCTGTACTTGTCGGTTCAAATCCACATCCGGATTTTACATCGGCATCTTTTTTGCTGCATCTTGACAAGGGACTGTTGCAAAACTTTCATTTTGCAACAGTCCCTTAATCAAACCTCCGGCTTACTGCC
>JAQYBZ010000045.1 GCA_029003235.1 Bacillota bacterium | reverse complement strand
CAGATTCAGGGTGACGATGGGAGCGCGCTCCCAGGAGGAAAAATCACCGTAGACCGTCACTCCGTCCAGACCGGACACGCCCTCGTAAAACCGGCGTGCCAGAGCGATCTCCCGGCGGTGCAGCGCCTCGGGGCCGCCTACGGAACGGACATATTCTACCGCTGCGGCAAGCCCCGCGATGCCATGGCCGTTGAGCGTTCCGGCCTCCAGACAGGTGGGCATCTGAGTCGGCTGGGTGCGCAGGAAGGACTGAACGCCGGTGCCGCCTACCTTCAGCGGCCGGATGGCGATACCCTCCCGGACGCAGAGAACTCCAATGCCCTGGGGCGCCATGAGCCCCTTATGGCCGGAAAAACACAGCACGTCCACGCCCATCTGCTCCATATGCAGTCGATAGCATCCGGCGGTCTGAGAGGCGTCTACCACGAGCAGCGCTCCGTGCTGGTGGGCAATCTTTCCAATGCGGGCGATGTCCAGCACGTTGCCCGTGAGGTTGGAAGCGTGGGTGCAGACGATGGCGCGGGTATTGGGGCGAAGCAGCGCCGAAAAGTCTTCGTAGCGCACCCGTCCCAGCCGGTCTGCAGGGACAAAGGAAACGTCCACACCGTTCTGCTCCTGCAAACGGTAGAGGGGGCGCAGAACAGAGTTGTGTTCCAGATCCGTGGTGATCACATGGTCGCCGGAAGAAAGCAGACCGAAAATGGCTGTGTTCAGGGCTTCTGTGGCGTTGGAAGTAAAGACCACCTGCTCCGGACGGGCGCAGCCCACCAGCTCGGCCACGGCGCACCGGGCGTCATAGACGGTACGGGCGCTTTTCAAAGCGCTGCCGTAGCTGCCCCGGGCGCAGTTGCCCAGACAGCCCAGCGCTTCCGTCACCGCGTCGATGACCGCCTGCGGTTTGTGCAGCGTGGTTGCCGCATTGTCAAGATAGATGCCGACTGCCTGTTCCATAGTCGCCAAAATCCCTTCTGTCTGATTTCTCATTGGATGGTCAGCCTCCGTGGCCGGCTCAGTAGATTCATTATGAAAACGTTATTACGCATTTATTTGTCAGATGCGCTTGCATCTGCCGTCTCCGCGCTTCACGCGGGGAAATCTGCCGCAGAATCTCTACCGCCGGAAAATTCAATGGGGTTTGCCGGCCGCAGCTTTGAAACATATTATAGTCCTGCGCCGGGAGGATTACCATTGTGATTTCCGATAAAACCGACGGCTTGATTGCTCCCGGCAATGGTAACGAAAAACGCGGGCACATGGAAAGCCATGTGCCCGCAGCAGTTTATCCGCGCTGCGTCATGGGAACATAGTCCCGGTGGGAAACGATGGCCTTGTAGGCCGGACGGTAAATGCGTCTGCCGGTCAGCACCTCTTCAATGCGGTGGGCGCACCAGCCGGAGACTCTTGCCACGGCGAACAGGGGGGTGTAAAGCTCCTGGGGGATGTTGAGCATCTTGTAGATCAGGCCGGAATACATGTCCACGTTGGCGCACATGATTTTCTGATTTCCCGTGACCTGGGCAAAGACCTTGGGGGTCACGCGCTCCACAGCCTCCATGAGCCGCAGCTCTCCCAGCATACCCCGTTCTTTGGCCAGCTCTTCGGCCTTTTCTTTCAGAATCACGGTTCTGGGGTCGGAGAGGGTATACACCGCGTGCCCCATGCCGTAGACCAGACCGGAGTGGTCGCAGACCTCTTTGTTAAGGATCCGCCGCACAAAGGCGGCAACCTCGTCGTCGTCCGTCCAGTCCTTTACATTGGCCTTGATTTCCTCAAACTGCATCATAACCCGGGTGTTGGCGCCGCCGTGCTTGGGGCCTTTGAGGGAACCCACAGCAGCGGAAATTGCGGAATAGGTGTCCGAACCGGTGGAGGAAACATTGCGGCAGGTGAACGTGGAGTTGTTGCCGCCGCCGTGGTCGGCGTGGCAGACCAGACAGAAGTCCAGCAGCCGGGCTTCCTTTTCGGAAAAAGTGGAATCCGGGCGAATCAGGTGCAGCAGATTTTCCGCGCTGGACAGGCCGGGAATCGGCCGGTGCAGATACAGGCTCTCGTCGTTGAAATAATGACGCTTTACAACATAGGCGTGTGCTACAATGACCGGGAAGCGGGCGATGAGCTGGATGGACTGACGAATCATGTTTTCCAGACTGGTATCGTCGGGGTTGGGGTCGGTGTTATACAGCGCCAGCACGGCGCTGCCAAGCTTGTTCATAAGGTTGCGGCTGGGATTTTTGAGAATCATATCCTCTGTAAAGTTGGTGGGCAGCGTTGTGCTTTCGTCCAGCAGCGACTTGAAGCAGGAGAGCTTTTCCTGTGTGGGCAGTTCGCCGAAGAGCAGCAGGTAGGCGGTCTCCGTGTAGCCGAAGCGCTTTTCTCTGGAAAAGGCGTCTACCAGCTCCCGCAGATCGTAGCCCCGGTAGGACAGACGCCCCTCCATGGGGACACGCTCGCCGTCCAGCACGGAATAGCCAATGGCACTGCCGATTTCCGTATAGCCGATCATGACGCCGGTTCCGTCGGAATTGCGCAGGCCGCGCTTAATGTTGCTGCTGTCGCGATTTTCTATGGAGCTGCAGTTATGTTTCCAGTAATCGGAGCATAGGCTGTGAACAAGCTCGTCCGTCAAGGCAGCGGGCATACTATCACCCTTTCAAAACACAATATTTTATTTATTTTATCAAATTATTGTGAAATCGTCAATGTTTTTCGGGAACGGAGGAAAAATGAGGGAAGAAATTCTGGCGGGGTTCGCAGCGGCAGTGCTTTTGATCTGTATCCCCATGGCGGCGGCGAGGAACGCCGGTCTGTCGGCGGCAGAGGAAACAACGCAGCCTGCAGGGGAGAGCGCCCCATGGACGGAGGAGGAAACGGCGGCAGAAACGACGCAGAGCCCGGCTTCTGCCGAGGCGGGCTTTGACGAAACGTTCTCTCTGCCGGTATTGCAGGACGGCAAAGTGGTTTCCATGGATCTGCACACCTATCTGGTGGGCACGCTGCTGGCGGAGATGCCCACCTCCTTTGCCCCGGAGGCACTGAAAGCGCAGGCCGTCGCCTGCAGGACGTATACCCTGCGCCAGTACCGCAGCAGAAAGCACGGCTCAGCGGCGGTATGCACCGATTCCGCCTGCTGTCAGGGGTGGAAGTCGCCGGAAAGCTGGGACCCGGAGGGAGTGGAAAAGGCGGAACAGGCTGTGGCCGATACCGATGGGGACGTGGCGGTCTATGACGGCGCGCTGATTGATGCCACCTTCTTTTCCTGTTCCGGAGGAAAAACAGAGGCGGCGGTCGCTGTCTGGGGCTCCGATCTGCCCTATTTGCAGTCGGTGGAAAGTCCAGGGGAGGAGGCCGCCGCGCACTATGAAGACAGTGTGTCCGTCTCGCCGGAGAGCTTCTGCAGCACCTTGCAGCAGGCGGATCCGCAGGCGGATTTTTCCGGCGATATGAACCAGTGGGTGGGGCAGATCACTTACACCGAGGGCAACGGTGTGGCCACGGCGGTTCTGGGCGGCAGAGTGTTCACCGGCGTCCAGCTCCGGCGGCTGTTCCATCTCAACTCCACGCAGTTCACCATTTCCGTAACGGATTACATCACCTTTTGCACAAAGGGCTTTGGCCACCGGGTAGGCATGAGCCAGTACGGTGCTGACGCCATGGCACGGCAGGGAAACACCTATGTGCAGATTCTCCAATGGTACTATCAGGGAGCGAAAGTAAAAAAGCTGCTCCGATTTACGTCGGAGCAGCTATCCTTTGCAGAGAGTTGAATTAAGCGCCGTAGTTGTCGCGGATCAGGATGACCGCAAGCAGCGTGAGCAGAACGAACACGCCTGCAATCACCTTGGTGGCGGTAGAAAGCTTCTGATCCAGTGTGCGGCTCTTGCCCTTGGACATAAAGGAATCTGCGACACCGGCAACGGCGCCGGACAGACCGGCGGACTTGCCGGACTGGAACAGAACGACGACAGTCAGAAGCACGGCGCAGATAAGCTGTGCGATGGTTGCGATCCAGGTAAGTGTATTCATGAGAACCTCCCAAACAGCCGTATTCTACGGCACACGGCAAGCCGAGATGAAATCCGAATCGGATATTGTTACATAGCAAAGCTTATGATATCACAGGATGTTGTGCTTTGCAAGAAAAATTTTTCAAAAACGGAGAAAATGCTCTATTTTGTCTGCCAGTTTCCCGTGGCGGCGCAGGTGAGATAGGCGTTGATGAAGCCGTCCAGATCACCGTCCATAACGGCGTTGACATTGGTACACTCAAAGCCGGTGCGAGCGTCCTTGACCAGCGTGTAGGGCATAAAGACATAGTTGCGGATCTGGCTGCCCCATTCGATCTTCTGCTGTACGCCCTTGATGTCGGAAATCTTTTCGTAGTGTTCACGCTCTTTGATCTCCACCAGCTTCGAGCGCAGCATACGCAGACAGGTTTCTTTGTTCTGGAACTGGCTGCGTTCCTCCTGACAGGCCACCACGATGCCCGTGGGCTTGTGAATCAGCCGTACGGCGGAGGAGGTCTTATTGATGTGCTGGCCGCCGGCGCCGGAGGAACGGTAGACCTGCATCTCGATGTCCTCCGGGCGGATCTCCACCTCTACATCGTCGGTGATTTCGGGAATGACCTCCACTGCGGAGAAGGAGGTATGCCGCCGTGCCGCCGCGTCAAAGGGGGAGACGCGCACCAGACGGTGTACGCCGTTTTCGCTCTTCAAAAAACCGTAGGCATTGGGGCCCTCTATCAGAATGTCCGCCGATTTCAGACCGGCTTCGTCTCCGTCCAGATAGTCCAGAATCTTATAGGTGAAGCCGTGGCGTTCCGCCCAGCGGGTGTACATCCGGTAGAGCATCTGGCACCAGTCCTGCGCCTCGGTGCCGCCTGCGCCGGCGTGGAAGCTCATCAGCGCGTTGTTGCCGTCGTATTCTCCCGACAGCAGGGTTTCCAGACGGGCGGATTCCATGGCCTTTTCCAGATCGGTGAAGCCCTCCGCCAGTTCCGGGAGCATGGAGTCGTCGTTTTCCTCAATGGCCATGTCACAGATGGTCATAAGGTCGTCCCACTGGGCGTGCATTTTTTCATAGGATTCGCATTTGGCCTCCAACTGCTTGGTGCGAATCACCACCTGCTGGGACTTTTCCGGGTTGTCCCAGAAGCCCGGCGCTTCCGCCATGGCGTGCAGGCGCTCCAGCTCGTCCTTGGCGCCTTCAATGTTCAGCGAGGCGTGCAGCGCCTCCAGCTTGGGCTTCAGTTCACTCAGTTTTGCCTTGTATTCCTCAAATTGTACGATCATAATTATGCTCCAAATCAAAAACTATCCATTAAATTATAACCGCAATCGCCCATTCTGTAAAGAGACAATCAGCAGAATCTTGACAATTTGCTCAAATCAGGCTGGAATAGCTTTGCTTAGAGCGCTGCACCTTTCGCGGCCAGCCGAACGCCCGCTTGACGCGACCGTTCGGTTGGATAGAGCGGCTGCCTCCTAAGTGATAGTTCGATCTATCACCTTTTGAATAAGTTCGGAAAATGAAAACCGTGAAAATACGAACTTTTTGACGAAAAGAATTCGGCGGAATCCGGAAGCGCAGAAAATAGAAAACGCTCAAAAAGTTCAGAATATCCACAAAAATAATCAAATATCGCCATTTGTCCACATAGCTCAGTTGGATAGAGCATTCGCCTCCTAAGGTGTTACTTTATCACTTGCCTTTTCAAAAAAGGCAAGTGGTAATACAAATACAATTTAATAAATGTCGCTATAGCTCAGCCGGATAGAGCGACCGCCTCCTAAGCGGTAGGCCGGAGGTTCGAATCCTCTTAGCGACGCCACAAACACCGCCGAAAGCCTTGATTTTACAAGGGCACTGAAAAAGGTGTGTTTTTCATAAACGAAAGACATACCTTTTTTCTTGCGTGAGCAAAAACCAGGGGTAATGTAGCTGAAAATAAAAAAATCCGGGCAATCAACCCGGATTAACTGCCGTCATTCTCTTCATATTTACCACCATAGCGGTGAAATATGCCTGCAATCGCATAGCAACTAAGCCCGCAGAATCCGCTCTTCGGAATCCGTGGGCTGTTTTCATTTCTCCGTTTTTCTCTTCAATCCTATGACGAATATGCATTTTATTGGAAAATTCTTCACTGCTCTCAAATTCAAGACGGGCTTTGTGAGCGTCATTTACACATGTTACGCTGTAAGTATGACACTTGGATTTTCCAACTTTGCAGGTCTCCCGCATAGGACAGGCTTTGCATTTCTTGACACTGAAACAGTAGTTGTAGTAGGTGTTGCCGTTTGCCGCATTCCGTTTCTCAACGCGCATAGCCAGATAACCTGCGGGACACTGCATCATGTGGGCATCTTTGCTGTAGCTGAAGCCTTCTTCTAACTGCGCATTCGCAGCAGCGGCTACAGCCGAATTGGTTCTTGCGTACAGTTCTGCATTGTGTTCTTTGCAAAATGCCAGATTGTTATCACTGACATAGGCCATATCGCCTACGATTTCCTTGACAGCTACCCCGTTTCGTTTGCTCTTTTCCAACAGATTTGGCAACTGCTCGCCATCAGGCTTGCTTCCGTCTGTTACCTCAATCCCGGTGATGATTCGGTCATCACTCATCGCAATATGTGTTTTGTAGCCGAAAAATGTGGATGTGGCCGTCTTATGCCCGAATCTTGCATCTTCATCATCTTTAGAGCGAATCTGCCGAATGCGGTCACTGTCCAGCAGTTCCTTTATACGATTGTATAATGTCTTGATCTCGGCATTGTCACTCGCTTCCACTCCACCTTGTATTTTTTCAAGCAATTCGTAGGTATATGCTATTTCTTCGGACAAGTCCGCCTCTATGGACGGCTTCTCTGGGAATCTCTCGGACAAGTCATATTCCTGCTTATATA
>JAQYBZ010000044.1 GCA_029003235.1 Bacillota bacterium | reverse complement strand
GGGAGTACAAAACAGGTCGCATGGCGCGGAACCGGCGCGGAACCGGCTTTTCCCTTTGCCGTCTGCGCGGCAAGCCATGCGCAAACCTGTTCCCGGAAGGAGCCTGAGATCATGCGCGCAAGCGGAATTTTACTGCACATCTCCTCCCTGCCGTCCCCCTATGGCATCGGGACGCTGGGCAGGACGGCCTTTGACTTTGTGGACTTTCTGGCGCAGGCGGGGCAGAGCTATTGGCAGCTTCTGCCCATCGGCCCCACCAGTGTGGGCGACAGCCCCTACCAGAGCTGCTCTGTTTTTGCGGGAAATCCCTATTTTATCGATTTGGATCTGCTGGTACAGCAGGGACTTTTGCAGTCGTCGGAGGTGCAGGGCGCGCCCTGGGGCGCTTCGGCGCAGCGGGTGGACTACGCCTTGCAGTACCGCCGCCGCTATCCCCTGCTCTTCCGCGCCTGCGACCGGGGACGGGAGAAGTACGCGGCGGAATTTGCCGCGTTCCGGCAGGCGCATCCGTGGGTTGCGGACTACGGCCTGTTTATGGCGCTGAAAGAGAAATTCGGGCAGCTTCCGTGGAACCAGTGGCCGGAAAAGGCCGCCCGGCGGGAGCCGGAAGCGCTGGCGCGCTATGGCCGGGAGCTGAAAGAGCAGATCGAACGCTATGAATTTCTCCAGTATCTGTTCCACGGCCAGTGGCAGCGCCTGCACGACTACGCCCGAAACCGGGGCGTGAAGATCATCGGCGATCTGCCCATCTATGTGCCGCTGGATTCCGTGGAGGTGTGGATGTACCCCCATTTGTTCCAGTTGGACGGCAGCGGCGCCCCCACGGCGGTGGCGGGCTGTCCTCCCGACGCGTTTTCCGAGGACGGCCAGTTGTGGGGCAATCCCCTGTACGACTGGGACGAAATGGAAAAAACGGGCTATGACTGGTGGCAGACCCGCGCCCGGGCGGCTGCCCGGTTCTTTGATGTGATCCGCATTGCCCATTTCCGGGGTGGGGAGAGCTTTTGGGGGGTGCCCTACGGCGACGACACCGCCAAAAACGGCCGGTGGTGCAAGGGGCCGGGCATGGGGCTTATCCGCGCGCTGAAGCAGGCCTGCCCCGACACGGCCTTTATTGCCGAGGATCTGGGCTTTCTCACGCCGGAGGTGCTGGCGCTGCAAGAGGCGTCGGGCTTCCCCGGCATGAAGGTGCTGCAGTTTGCCTTTGACGGCGACGACAACGCCTATCTGCCCCACCGCCAGATTCCCCATTGCGTGTGCTACACCGGCACCCATGACAACGAGACCATCCTCCAGTGGCTCCAAAACGCCCCCCAAACCACCGTGGAGACGGTGACGGCCTATCTGGGGCTCAACGACCGGGAGGGCGCGGTGCGGGGCGTTCTGCGCGGCGGCATGAGCACCGTGGCGGAGCTGTTCGTCTCCCAGATGCAGGATTGGCTGGAGCTGGGGCAGGAGGGGCGCATGAACACGCCGGGCACTTTGTCGGAGAAAAACTGGAGCTGGCGGCTTTCCGCCCTGCCGGACAAGGCGCTGACGGCGCAGATCGCCGCCATGACCGGCCTTTATGGCCGCCTGCCCCGGAGGGAAGGAACGTGAGCGCCGCCTATGGCGCCTATCGGGAAGCCAGAGACCTGAGCTGGGAGATCCTGCTGCGCCATCACGTCAGCCGCCTGCCCGTGCAGGTGTCCCCCATCTGCCGGGCGGAGGGCATCGGCCTGTACTCCTATGAGCGGGCGGCGGAGCTGATCCGCTGCTACGGGCTGGAGGAAAACTGCCGCGCCGGCGACGGCTTTACCTTTCGCCGGGGCGAGTCCTATGTGATCGTCTATGACAGCACGGCCACGGTGGAGCGCCAGCGCTTTACCGTGGCGCATGAGCTGGGGCACTGCCTTTTGGGACATTTGAAAAGCGACGGCGCGACACAGGGCTGTGCCGAGCCGTCTGACCGTATGGAGGAAATGCAGCTTCAGGCCAACGTGTTTGCCTCCCGGCTGCTGGCGCCGGCCTGTGTGTTGCGTGCCGCCGGGGTGCGGGACGCCCGGGACATTGCACGGCTGTGCGGCATTTCTCTGCCGGCAGCCCAGTGGCGGTGGCAGCGGCTGCAGCTTCTGGAGGACCGGGAGCGGCAGCGCCGTCAGGACGACCTGCCCGGCTGCTACGGGGCAAGTCCCCGGGAGCGGCAGGTGCTGGCGCAGTTTTCCGACTATTTGTCCCGGCTGGCTCAAAGTCCTTCGTCGGAGCCCTGAGCGGCCAGCCGCGCCAGCTCCATATCTCCCCGGCGCAGCTCTGCCGGCGTGGGATAGCCCACCGCAGCCCGGCCGTTCCGGGCGGCGGGCCGGATGGCGCAGCGCTGCCCGGTGCAGCGCGCCAGCTCCAGACGGAACACGGCGTCTACCACGCTTCTGCCGTGGTCGTCCAGCATTTTATAGGAGCGTTCATAGGCCGTATAATCCTCCAGAAACACACTGTAATGTTCCACGTCAAAGTCCTTGTCGCAGAGCATATCGGCGGAGACGCCGAAATGATTGGCAATGTTCATCATTGTGTCCAGAGAAATGCCGTTTTTGCTCTTGAGAGAATCGGTCAGGGTGGAGGCGGAAATGGAGATGGCCTCGGCAAGCTGACGGATGGATATATGATGAGCCTTTAAGAGTTTTTTGATGTTTTGAGAGACGATATCTGCGTAGTACATGGCGCACGGTATTCCTTTCGGTCGGATTTTTCTAAAGTATAGCAGATAGATTTTGAAAAGTAAATCATGCTGTAAAATTTTCCGCGGCAGATAGACTGCCGTGGAATTTTTGTATTTTTGGTAAATTCCGGGGCATACTACCAGCGGTTCCATTGGAAAAGAAATTTTTGCCGCCGCCCGGCGGCTTTCGGGAGGGAAAGTGCGTGGATCGGCTGTATACCGGGGCGCTCAGCGACGAGAATATCCGCGCTGTTTTTGACGGCGCGGGAGATTTCTGTATCCGGGAGCTTCATGTGGCGGACACGGTTTTGTACGCCTACTTTATTGACGGACTGACCTCCGGCGGGGATATTTCCGACTTTGTTCTGCGGCCGCTGGCGGAGAAGCTGCGCCCCGGCACGCCGGCGGAGCTGTACGAGCAGGCAAAGCACGGCGTGGTGTGGAACAGCGTGGCGGATCCCTGCCCCGATCTGGATACGGCGGCGCGGAAGCTGGTCAACGGCTTCTGCGTGGTGCTCATCCCCGGCGCGGGCGCTGTGGCCTATGAGGACAAGACCCCGGAAAAGCGGTCGCCCTCGGAGCCGGAGGTGGAGAATACCTCCAAGGGGCCCAAAGACGCCTTTACGGAGACCGTGCGCACCAATACCAGCCTGCTGCGGCGGCATCTGCGCACGCCCCGGCTGCGCCTGTTTGAAACGGTGGTGGGCAGGCAGACCCTGACCAACGTCACCGTGGTGTCCATCGACGGCCTCACCGACCCGTCTCTGGTGGAGCGCATGAAGCGCCGCCTGCAGGAGCTGGACGTGGAGGGGCTGCTCTCTCCGGCCGCTGTGGAGGAATACGTCACCGGCTCCCGGAAAACGGCCTTCCCCATGCTCCAGTACACCGAGCGCACGGACAAATTTGCCGCCGGGCTGCTCTCCGGCCGGGTGGGGCTGCTGGTGGACGGCCTGCCCCTCGGCTATCTTGCCCCGGTGAATCTGGGCTGGCTCATGCAGTCGCCGGAGGATCGGGGCACGGACTACCTTTCGGCCTCCGCCATCCGGCTGGTGCGGTATCTGGCGCTGCTGGTCACCCTGCTGCTGCCGGCGCTGTATGTGGCCATGGCGGCCTTTCACCAGCAGATGATCCCCACCAAGCTCCTTTTGGCCATCATTGAAAGCAAGCAGAACGTGCCCTTCCCCACGGTGCTGGAGGTGCTGGGGCTGCTGCTGTCCTTTGAGGTGCTGCAGGAGGCGGGCATGTCCCTGCCCAAATCCATCTCCCAGAGCGTGTCCATCATCGGCGGCCTTGTGGTGGGCAGCGCCGCCGTGGAGGCCAAAATCATCTCCCCTGGGGCGCTCATCGTGGTGGCGGTAGCGGGCATCTGCGGCTTTGCCGTGCCGGGCAAGGAGCTGTCCGACGCCCTGCGCCTGTGGCGCTTCGCCCTGACAGTGGCCGCCGCACTGGCGGGAATGTACGGCCTGACCGTGGGCTGCATCGTGCTGCTGCTGCGCCTTTCGTCGCTGGAGTCCTTCGGCAGGCCGTGGCTGGCGCCCTTTTCCGGGGTGCGCACCGGCGGCGCGGTGCTTCGGCGGCGGCTGGTGGTGGAGAAATCTCATAAAAGGGACGGATCATCCCATTCGATTTGAGAAACCGGTGAAATATCGCTTGATCATCGCATTACGGCGGCGCACAGCCGCCCGGAGAAAGGGAAAACGGTTATGAAAAAATTGTTCTGGATCCTTGCGGTGCTGGCGCTGCTGGTCAGTCTGGGGCTGCTGCCCTTTTCCGCCACGGACGTGGCGGAGCTGCTTCCGGCGCAGACCGTCATCATCACCCGGTCGGGAGACCGGTATACCGTGGACATCGGCGCGGGCGTCCGCGCCGTGGGCAAGACCGTGAAAGCGGCGCTGGAGGCGCTGAAGCAGGAGGTATCCGGCACCGTGTTTTTCGGCACGGCGGAGCAGGTGATTGTCCATGAATCCGCTGCCGACGCTGTGGAGCAGGTGGTCACGGAGCCTGCCTTCCGTCCGGCGGCCGCCGTGCTGCTGACGGACGACGACCGACCCGACGCGGAGGCCATCACCGATTATCTGTCCGGCCGGCCGGATACCCTGTCCATTGGCGAGGCCAGAGGGCTGCTGCTGCAGGGACAGGCGCTGAGCCTGCCTCTGCTGACCCCCACGGACGGAGGCTACCGCATCGTTGAAAGCTGACATCTCCGCCCGGCAGCTTTGCGCCGTGTGCTTTGCCGCCCTTTTTGCCCCCGGCTTCATGCTCTGCCCCCGCATGAGCTGGCACTGGGTGCTTCTGGCAGCGGCTGTGGCCGGACTATATTATTATATTGTATCCCGTCTGCTGCGCAGGGGCGCGTCCCTGCCCCGGACAGGAATCTGGCGGGGTGTGCTTCTGCCGGCGGCGCTGGCGCTGGCCTGTCTGGCAGGCTACGGCGCAAAGCGGAGCGCCGGCGCGTTCCCCGAGACCGACGGCAATGTGCTGGCCGGGCTCCTCGTGCTGGCGCTGGCGGTTTTTGCCGCCCGGCTGGGCGTGCAGGCCGTGGCGCGCTGCGGCAGCCTGCTTTTCTTTTTTGTGGCGCTCATTGCCGGCATCATCCTCGTCTTCAGCGCCCCTCGGGTACGTCCGGAGTGGATTGCTCCCTGGGGCGGCGCCGAACAGGGCGTTTTATGCTTGCTGCTGTTTCTTCTGCCGGGCGCTGCGGTGTATCTTCAGCCCCGGGTAGCTGTTTCCAATACCAGACCGGGCTGGTGGCTGCTGGCCTTTGGCCTGTCGGCGGCAGGGGCGGCGCTGGTCACCTCCGGCTGCCTGTCTCCGGCGGCGGCCGTCGGGCCCGACAGCTTTTATGTCCTCTCCGGCGGCGCGTCGCTGCTGGGCGTGGCCGAACGCTTCGAGGCGCTGCTGTCCGCGGCCTATCTGGCGGGCTACTTCTGCGCCTCGGCGCTGCTGCTGTGCGCGGCCCGGAGCCTTGCCCAAAATGCCCTGGGGGAAAAGAAATTTCCCGCCCATTGGGCGGCCGCCGCCGTGGCCGCCCCCGCAACCGTCGTCCTTCCGGCCTCCTGGCTCGTGCCCATGCTTGTGGTGGGGGGCGTATTTTGTGGCCTTTTTCCCATTGTCCTACTATGGGTTGGGGCGGCAAAAAAAGTTTGAAAAATGGCGAAAATAAGGGTTGACAAACGGCAATGCATTTGATAATATAGCCAAGCGCGCCGGACAAAGGCTGCCAATTGAAAAACAAAAGTTGATTTTTTCTTAAAATCTTCAAAATTTTTGTTGACAATCGCAGCACGGTGTGTTATTATATCAGGGTTCGCGGCAGTTGAGGGAAACCGATGAAACCGCCGGGATTTGATATAAGCCGCAGACGCGGCGTGTACCTTGAAAATTAAACAACGTGAAACAAGCACCTTGGACAATTTGAAAAAGTTGTTCTTGAAGAGGATCGGAAGATTCGAAGCGAGAATAGCCAACGAAAATTCTTGAGTATAGCTAAGAGCGAACTTGAGGATGGAAGATTTTAGTGGCCGAAAGGCCAATAAGATACCATTCTATAGAGAGTTTGATCCTGGCTCAGGACGAACGCTGGCGGCGTGCCTAACACATGCAAGTCGAACGGAGCGACTATGGAAAGCCCTTCGGGGCCGGAAGTTTTCGCTTAGTGGCGAACGGGTGAGTAACGCGTGAGGAACCTGCCTTTCAGAGGGGGACAACAGTTGGAAACGACTGCTAATACCGCATGACGCAGCGAGATCGCATGATTTTGCTGCCAAAGATTTATCGCTGAAAGATGGCCTCGCGTCTGATTAGATAGTTGGTGAGGTAACGGCTCACCAAGTCGACGATCAGTAGCCGGACTGAGAGGTTGAACGGCCACATTGGGACTGAGATACGGCCCAGACTCCTACGGGAGGCAGCAGTGG
>JAQYBZ010000043.1 GCA_029003235.1 Bacillota bacterium | reverse complement strand
GAAAAGCAGATCACCGTGGGCACCGGAAACGGCAAATTCTCCCCCGACGCCCCCTGTCTGCGGGAACAGGTGGTCACCTTCCTGTACCGGGACAGATAAAATCCGGTTCATGCGTACTTCCGTGGATGCGTTGCGGTGCATCCACGAAAATCGCCCCGGGATATGCCATTATTTGAACACATCCATATCAGAAAGCCGTAACCGTCGGCGATGCCGGCGGTTACGGCTTTCTCTGCCCAGGCACGGAGAACCTGCCCCTGAAACGATCCGCCCAGCGGCGTTCTGTTACCGGAACACCGCTGGGCGGAATTTTCTGTTTTCCTTGCCAAAGCGCTTCCGGAAGGATTCGCATGGCGCTTTTCGGCTCAGGTTATTTTTTCTTTTTATGGTGACCGGTGGGGGGAATCCGCTGTGCCTCTGCAACGGCCTTTTTCCAAATGCGCAGACCGCCTGCCAGACAGGCGCCCATGGCGCCCAGCAGTACCAGCACCAGCGCCAGCCGCAGCCACAGCGTCAGCTTTGCCGTCAGGAAAAAGGCGGCGACGGCCGCCAGCAGCAGCGCTGCCGCCATGCAGAAATAGGAGATGGCCTCCTGCACATGCTTTTTGATTCGCGGTACCCGCAGCGCCTCTTTGCTGATTTTCTCCATGGCCTATTTTCCGTGGGCGCGCAGACGGCGCTCCATATAGTCGTGGGCGCTGTTTTCAATGGCGTCGTCCAGCGGTTCCAGCTCCGCTCTGCCATACTTGTGCTCCAGTGCTGTCTTGAGGATATGGTCGGCCAGCGCCGGGTTTTTCGGCAGCAGACAGCCATGGGAATAGGTGCAGAAGACGTTTTTGTACCGTGCGCCCTCCATGCCGTCCTCACCGTTGTTGCCGTTGCCCACCAGCACCTTGCCCATGGGCTTGACGCCGCTGCCCAGATAGGTCTTGCCCGAGTGGTTTTCAAAGCCCACCACGGTCTGACCGTCCAGATCGTCGCAGGTGAACAGGTAGTTTCCGATCATGCGCTCCTTGACGCCGATGGTATACAGATCCAGTGCGCCGATGAAGTCGCACTGGTCGCCGTCCCAGGTCTTATAGTACGTCCCCAGCATCTGATAGCCGCCGCAGATGGCAAGAAAGGTCTTGCCGTCCTCCACCGCCGACTTGATCTGTGCGGTCTTGTCGCCCACCAGATCCTTAAGCAGCACGCCCTGTTCAAAGTCCTGCCCGCCGCCGATGAAAAACAGATCATAGTCCGCAGCCCGCAGGCTCTGGCCGATGGAGACGCCCTGCACGGACACGTCGATGCCCCGCCATTGCAGGCGGTGCTGCATACAGGTCACGTTGCCCCGGTCGCCGTAGAGATTTAGAACGTCGGGAAAAAGATGACAGATCTTCAGTTCCATTGCCGCGCCTCCTTATTCCCAGAAATTCTTAAAGCCATAGTTTTTGCTGATGGTCGTGCGCAGCTCCAGCATGGCCGTGTAAGTGGGCATGATGAACACAGGCTTGTCCTGTGCCAGACAGGCCTTGCACAGTTCGCCGTAGTCCTTGATGACACGCAGCTTTTCCGCCGGCAGCCCGGCGTATTTGAAGCGCGTGGCCATGTCCTCCGCCCGGTCGCCCGAGACGATAACGCCGGAGAGCAGCTCGCCCATGGCGGGAATCTGCTCAAAGTCCACGTCCCAGATCCAGCTTACGTCCTTGCCGTCAAAGGCACGGTCATTGAGGCAGGCGACAAAAAGGAACGGCTCCGTGGCGTCGGTAAGGAAGTTGAGCACCTGATTGCAGCCAGCCGGATTTTTGATGAGGATCATCCGCAGGCTCTTGCCGTCGATCTCAAATTTTTCCATGCGCCCGAAGCCGCAGGAGAATTTGGACAGGGACTCGGCCACCACCGGCTCGCTCAGCCCCATGGCTCTGCCTGCGGCCATGGCCGAGCAGGCGTTGTAGATGTTGTAGCCGCCGGGCAGGTTCACCGTGGTCTCATAGGTCTTTTCGCCGCAGTCCAGCACGATGCGGGAACACTCCGTGTCGGACGAAAGCACCTCGCTCACGGCAATCTCCGGCGTGGGTCTGCTGTAGCCGCACTTGGGGCAGCGATAGCCGCCCAGATGGCCGTAGGTCACATAGTCGTAGACATACTCGCTCTTGCAGCGAATGCAGTAGGGCGCGTCGGAAACCTCCTCCACCCGGCTCTTGTAAATGGGCGTGTTTACGCCGTAGAAAATGATCCGGTTGTCCAGCTCCTGCGCCAGAGAGGCCGACAGAGAATCGTCGGCGTTGAGGCAAATCACCGCGCCCTTGCAGTTTTTCAGGCCGATGCGGATGTTATCCAGCGTATGGGTGACTTCGCCGTAGCGATCCAACTGGTCGCGGAAGACGTTGGTCACCACGACCGCCTTGGGCTGGACATACTTGCTCACCAGCTTGAAAGCGGCCTCGTCGGATTCGATGACGGCATAGGGACAGGTGCATTTGCCGCCCAGCGTGGAATGCATGGCAAATTCTGCAGTGATGCCGCTGATCAGATTTGCGCCGGACTTATTGGCAAAATAAGAGATTCCGGAATCAATAAACGACTGCTCGATCATGCGGGAGGTCGTTGTTTTTCCGTTGGTACCGGTGACGATCACCGTCGTCACGGTCTTTGCCAGTTGTCTGAGCAGATCCGGGCAGATCTTCAGGGCAACTCTGCCCGGAAGATCCGTTCCGCCCCGGCCGAGAAGCCGGATGGCCAGTCTTGCACCCTTGCAGGCGAGAACAGACAAAAATACTCTAACTTTTTTCATAGAGGGGATTATAACATAATCCGCCCGGTTTTACAACAAAAATCGAATGGGTATTGAGATTTCCCGCGAAATTTGGTATGATGAAAGAAACCCACCGGCAAGAAAGGAAAGGCCTATGAAATTTGTCTCTTGGAACGTCAACGGGCTGCGCGCCTGTATGCAAAAGGGCTTTATGAATGTCTTCACCGAACTGAACGCAGATTTTTTCTGCCTGCAGGAGACGAAAATGCAGCCCCATCAGTTGGAACTGGAGCTGCCCGGCTATGAACAGTTTTGGAATTCCGCTGAAAAAAAAGGCTATTCCGGCACGGCCATCTTCGCCAGACGTGCGCCGCTCAGCGTCCGCTACGGCGTAGGCGTGGAGGAGCTGGATCACGAAGGCCGCCTGATCACCCTGGAATACGACGGGTTCTATCTGGTCACCTGCTACACGCCCAACGCCCAGGACGGCCTGAAGCGGCTGGAACACCGGATGCGCTGGGAAGACGCTTTCCGCGCCTATCTTTCCGGGCTGGACGCGATAAAGCCCGTCATTATCTGCGGCGATCTGAACGTAGCCCACGAGGAGATCGACCTGAAAAATCCCGGCCCCAACCGGGGCAACGCAGGCTTTTCCGACGAGGAACGGGGGAAATTCACCCAGCTTTTGCAGGCCGGCTTTACGGACACTTTCCGATTCCGCAATCCCGAACTGACCGGCGCGTATAGCTGGTGGAGCTACCGCTTCCACGCCCGGCAGAACAACACGGGCTGGCGTATCGACTATTTTCTGGTCTCCGACCGGCTGAAAGAGCGGATCGTCAGCACGCCCATTTATTCCGATATTTTCGGCTCCGACCACTGCCCTGTGGGACTGGAGCTGGACGAAGGAGGCTTCTGATATGAAAAAGATTTCCACGCGGATCGTCAGTCTGGCTCTGGCGCTGCTGCTTCTGGTACAGATCGTCCCGACGGCTCTGGCCTACGGCAATCACAGCGACTGGGCGCAGCCTGAGCTGGAGGAAATGGAAGAAAAGGGGCTTTTCCCCAGCACCTTTGAAAGCGCGGACATGACTGTGAAGATTTCCCGGCTGGAGCTTTGCCAGATGGCCGTGGTGGCCTACAAAAAGATCACCGGTCGGGACGTAACGGCCAGAAAGACCAATTATTTCAAGGATACCAAGGACGCAGACGTGTGCATTGCCTATGAGCTGGGCATTGTCAGCGGCTATGAAGACAGCACCTTCCGTCCCAACCGGCAGCTCACCCGGGAAGAACTGTTCACCATGGTGTACAACCTCTTCCGCTCCGTGGGCTGGACAGAGGACGAGATTCAGGAGCTGTTCGCCTCTTTCCGGGACTGCAAAAAGGTCAGTAACTGGGCCACCGACGCCACCAAGATCATGCTGGAAATTGGCGTCACGCAGGGCACGGGCAACAATCAGATCGACCCTGCCGGCAACACCACCGTGGAGCAGGCGCTGACCATGTTCCTGCGCGCCTACAACTACTATATTGACTGGATCACCTTCAGCAACGCAGGAACCGGCGTTCTGCCGGAGGAGCCGCCCACACTGGAGACCCATTTCTACTCCAACGTCAGCGACTGGGCAGAGGAATCGGTCAACAAAATGGAGGCGCTGGAGCTGGTGCCGGAGCGCCTGAACGGGGCGGATCTGACCCGCAGCATCACCCGCGAGGAGATGTGCGAGATCGCCATGCTGTCCTATGTCAAGATCACCGGAGACGACATGGCCTCCACCACCAATTACTTCAAGGACACCACCAATCCCAACATCAATACCGCCTTTGAAAAGCTCATTGTCAGCGGCTATGAGGACGGCACCTTCCGTCCCCAGAAGAACATTACCCGGGAAGAATTCTTCCGCATCATTTACAATCTGCTGGCTGCCGTAGGCTGGGAAAAATACGACAATACCTATGAGCTGTTTGCCCAGTTCAAGGACAGCGGCAAGATCAGCAAATGGGCAAAAACCGCCGCCAAGGTCATGATTGAGCTGGAAGTCACCAAGGGCGACGGCGTCAACCTGCTGCCCGGCGGCACGGCTACCCGGGAGGAAGCCGCCCTCATGTTCTACCGTGGCTATAAGTACATAGAGCTGTGGTATTCCGAGCATCCCCTTGACCCGGACAGCTATCCCGGCACGCCCCATATCGTCAGCCCCACGGCGGAAAAGATCGTGGCGCTGGCCTACCAGCAGTTGGGCAAGCCCTATGTCTGGGGCGCCACGGGCCCCAACTCCTTCGACTGCTCCGGCCTGACCTACTGGCTGTACAAGCAGTACGGCTACACCCTCAACCGGGTGGCCAACGACCAGTGGCGAAACGGCGTGCAGGTCTCAAAGCAGAATATGCTCCCCGGCGACCTCATGTTCTTCGTCGGCTCCTCCGGCAGCAACTACATCACCCACGTCGGCATCTATGTGGGCGACGGAATGTTCATCCATGCCGCCAACTCCAAGCTGGGCGTCATCAAGGCTTCCATCAACGACCCCTGGGTTCTCTCCCACTTCTACGGCGCGCGGCGAATCATCTACTGATTCCGTCCCCGCCACCGGCACCTCCTCTTTTTCACACTCCGGGCAGCCGTCCGTTTCGGGCGGCTGCTCTTTTATCTCCAGCGCCAGATACGTCTGGCCGTTGAGTGTCACCGGGTGCATCCGGGACACGGCCTCCGGCAGTGCAAAAGGCCTGTCAGGGCTGTAGGGCAGCGCCAGCGTAAAGCCCTCCTGCTCCTGCCGGAGCATGGCCTGATCGAGCATGGTCTGTTCAAACAGGCCGCGCCACGGCAAAAAGTCCTCCGCCGCCCTGCCAGCCACGGCCCACTGGGGCGGCTGCCCCATGGCGGCTTCAGACAGCCGCCGGCGCAGGGTCAGTTCCCCGTCCTCCGGCTGCAAAACGCCCAGCAGCCGGACGGAGAAGCCGTTTACGGCATACAGGCGCAGAACGCCCGCCTCCTCCCTCCGGCACCGGCCGTACAGGTCATAATACAGACCGTTTTTCTCCCAGCGCAGGCTTCCGGCCGACCGGCCTGCGGCATAAATCGGACATTGCATAAAAAAACATCCCTCCCCCATAGTTCTATGGTGGGAGGGATGGCAGCATGTCACAAAAATCACGGGCATGTTCCGGCTCACAAAGAAACCGGAAATCCGCCCCGGGCAGGCGTGCCGGACGCCCCGGCGGGGATCTGTGCCTCTGTGCGCCTGGGCGCCGGGAACATCCGCCTGCCTGCGCCCGCGGCGGGGTCGTTCAGAAAGGATGCAGGCCAAAGCTGACGGCAATGGCCGCGTCCACCTGATTCATCATGCCCTCATCCAGTCGTCCCATATGTTCTCTCAGCCGCTTTTTGTCAATGGTGCGTATCTGCTCCAGCAGCACCACGGAGTCCTTTGTCAGCCCCACATCGTGGCCTGTAAGGGAAATATGGGTGGGCAGTCTGGCTTTCCCTGTCTGACTTGTAATGGCTGCGGCAATCACCGTCGGGGAATGCCGGTTTCCGGTATCGTTCTGTACGATAAGCACCGGTCTGGTTCCGCCCTGTTCGCTCCCCACCACCGGGCTCAGGTCCGCATAAAAGATATCGCCTCTTTTTACGCTTGTATCCATTTTGCTTCACTCTCCGCGGAAATAGTTCCCGCCATCCGGCGGATAACAGTATTGTCCCACGCGGCAGGTAAAAATATACCGATTCCGGTATTTCATCCCGGAATCGGTATGTTTTACCGGAGGCTCCCCTGACATTCTATGCCTGTCTGCCCCCGGGTTCTACAAAATCAGACGATATATTGCAGGATTTCCGTCCGCTGCCGTCCGTCCAGATAGATTCTGGGCGTCCGCTTGTTGATGTCGCAGAGAATCTCATAGGGAATGGTACCAAGCTGTCTGGCCAGATCGTCCACGGCAATGGTCTGGCCGTGGTCTTCCCCGAACACGGTGACCACATCCCCCACTCTGGCGTCGGGTACGTCCGTCACATCCACCATGCACATATCCATGCAGATTCTGCCCACCACGGGCACCCGGCGCCCCCGGAGCAGGAACGACACCTGATTGGACAGGGCTCTGGACAGGCCGTCGGCGTAGCCGATGCACAACACCGCAATTCTGCGCGGCGAAGGCGTCTCATAGATGCGGCCATAGCTGACCGAGACTCCCGGCCGGAAATCCCGGATCTGGGAGATGGTGGTACGCAGGGACATAAGAGGGCGCAGATCCATCCTGCCCTCCAGCTCCGGCGAGGGGCTGATGCCATAGGTGGCAATGCCGGGGCGAATCATATCCAGGGCAAATTCCGGATAGAGGATTGTCGCCGCGCTGTTGCAGCAGTGGCGGATGGCAAAGCAGAAGCCCGCACCCTTCAGAGCCTCGATCATATCCGTAAAGCGCCGGAACTGCAGGCGGGTAAAGGCCTCGTCCTCGGCCTTGCAGGAGTCCGCCACGGGGAAATGGGTAAACACACCCTCCGGCTCCAGATGGGACAGCGTCCGCACCTGCACCAGCTCCCCATAGGTCTGGTCGCTGTCGTAGGCGAAAAAGCCCAGCCGGGACATGCCCGTATCCAGCTTGATATGGACCAGCAGTTTTTTGTCCGTTCCCTCCAACTGGCGGTCAAGCTGCCTTGCATATTCCAGAGAGTGAACCTCCTGCCGGATGCCCATGTCGGCCATGTCCTCGGCATAGGCCGCAGGGGTATAGCCCAAGATCAGAATGGGCAGTCGATTGTCCGCACGGCGAAGCTGCAGCGCCTCTTCAAAATTGGACACGGCCAGAAAGTCCGCTCCCAGCTCCCGCAGGCGGTTGCTGATGGGCACCGCCCCATGGCCGTAGGCGTCCGCCTTGACCACGCCGAGAAACCGGCACGAGGCGGGCACGTTGGCTCGGAGCTGCGTATAGTTATGGCTCAGATTGTCCAAAGACACGTCTGCCCAGGTTCGCTTCAGTAGTTTCATAAGTCAGCCTCCGCTGTTCATGGAAAAATCCGTGAGCGTCATTTTCAGTATGATTTGGTCATTATAGCATATCTGTGCAAAAATTGGAACCCCGTTTTCCGGCGAAAACCAGGTGTCCGCCGTCAACGTTTCGCTGTCATAGCCCTGTTCGTAGGTTACCCGCAGGTTTTCCTCCTCCATTCCGGCGGCGGATATGTACTCCTGAGCCCAGCATTGGCACAGGCGAATGGGTGCGGACACAGGGCTGACCGTGCCGTCGGCCATGGTACCGAAATCCAGTGCCATGCCGTCGAACTCCAACTGCGCCCCCGCCTGCTGCACCGACGCCGAGATCCCGGCAATGGTCTGGGGCGCGCATACCGTCACCGTGGCCGTGCCGTCCGTCCGGCAGACACAGTCCAGGGTAAATTCATAGCTTCTGTCGCCGTAATCCGCCGTAACCGCCGCCGTAAAGGTGCAGCCTTCCGCCTGCAGCAGAGCTGCGCGAAAATCCATGGCCGCCTGCAACTCGTCCGTTTCTTTGCTGCCGCAGGCCGTCAGCAGGCAAAGCGCCGTCATCAGTACAGCAGCCAGCGTCCGCCGCACCGTAACACTTCCCTATTTCAAAAATTCCGGGAGATTGGCAATCATGTCCGTGGGGGTCATGCCGTATTCGCCCATGCTTCCGGCGCAGAGATCGCCCACCGCGCCATGGAGCCACGCCGCCGCTGCCGCCGCCTGGGTGGGCGCGATGCCCTGTCCCAGCAGTGCCAGCAGGATTCCCGCCAGCACATCGCCGCTGCCGCCGGTAGCCATACCGGGGTTGCCGGTGGTGTTGAGATACGCGCCGTCCCTGCCCACCACAATGGTGCGATGCCCTTTGAGCAGCACCGTGGCGCCGGTTTTCTCCGCCAGCGCCCTGACCGAGCGGTAGCGCTCGCTTTTGGACGGGTCTCCCCCCAGCCGCCGGAACTCTCCGTCATGAGGCGTAAGAATGACCGGACACTTTGCCTGTCCCAGAACATCTATATGCCCTTCCAGCACATTTATGCCGTCAGCGTCCACAATGACCGGCACTTTGGCATTTTCCAGTACCGCAGTGACCACCCGCAGCACACCCTTGCTCCGTCCCAGTCCCGGGCCGATAAGGCAGGCGTCACAGGCAGCCAGCCTGTCCATGATCTGCGGCAGGGCGCGGCGGCTCAGCCTCCCTGCCCGGTCACAGGGCAGGGGGAAAACCATAGGCTCGTCCAGTTTGGCCGCCACAATGGGGTAGACCGCTTTGGGCACGCCCGTGAAGATCAGTCCCGCCCCGGCGCGCAGGGCTGCGTTGGCCGCCAGTGCCGGCGCACCGGTGCAGCCAACGCTGCCGGCCAGAATCAGCACCCGGCCGAAGTCGCCCTTGTGGGCATCTCTGGGACGCACAGGCAGCAGCCCGTCCACAAATTCTTCGGAAGTCAAAACACAGCCGTCCTCCCGCATCTGCTGCATCCTGGCCATGGCATTGCGCTGTTTGTCGTTCATCGCCCGCTCCTCCTGTTACGATTTTACAGCATATTCTGCGTCAATTATAGTATATTCTTCCCCATTCGTCAAATCATGACGCTTTTCCAGCCCGTCATCGGAACACCTGCAGATAATCTTCCCAATTTGTCAAATTGAGCCTTGCATCTTTGGAATTTCTGTGGTACACTTGCTGAGATATGAAAAAGCGATGACCGGGTTGTCCGACGCAGATCCGGCGGCTGCAGAGAGGGCGCGTTTGCTGCAAGCGCCTGCCGCCGTGCCAAGGGCCTTCCCCCGTGAGCTGCCGCCTGAAGGTTTCTCAGGGCGCGCCGGGTTGTGCCGTTACCCACAAAAAGTGCGCCTTCAGGCGAATTGCGGGTGGTACCGCGGAAGCATGGTCTTTCGTCCCCTTTGGGACGGAGGGCTTTTTTCTTTTGAATTTTTTGAGTAAGGAGATACAACAATGAAGGAACAGTTGGAACAGATCAGAGCCTCCGCCATGGCGGCGCTGGATCAGGCGGCGGACGCGCCGGCGCTGGAAGCCCTGCGGGTGAAAATTCTGGGCAAAAAGGGCGAGCTGACCGCCGTGCTGAAAACCATGGGCGCCCTGCCCGCCGAGGAACGTCCCGCCATGGGGCAGATGGCAAACACCGTCCGCGCCGACATTGAAAAGCGGCTGGAACAGCGCCGTTCCGAGCTGTCCGCGCAGGCGCTGCAGGCAAAGCTCCGGGCGGAGGCGGTGGACGTGACCATCCCCGGCCAGCCGGTGCAGCAGGGGCACAAGCACCCCATGTACAAGGCGCTGGACGAGGCCAAGGAAATCTTTATCGGCATGGGCTTTCAGATTCTGGATGGCCCGGAGGTGGAGCTGGCAGAGTATAATTTCACCAAGCTGAACACGGAGGAAGGCCATCCCGCCCGGGACTGGTCGGACACCTTCTATCTGGCCGAGGACAGCTCCGTGCTGCTGCGCACCCAGACCTCTCCCATGCAGATCCGCGCCATGGAGGCCATGAAGCCCCCCATCCGGATTCTGGCGCCGGGTCGTGTCTTCCGCAAGGATGAGGTGGACGCCACCCATTCGCCCATGTTCCACCAGATCGAGGGTCTGGTGGTGGACAAGGGCATCACCATGGCTGACCTGAAGGGCACTTTGGAAACGCTGGTTAAGTCCCTCTACGGCGAGGACAGCGTCATCCGCCTGCGCCCCCATCACTTCCCCTTTACCGAGCCGAGCTGCGAGGTGGACGTGCAGTGCTTCAAATGCCACGGCGAAGGCTGCCCCACCTGTAAGGGCGAGGGCTGGATTGAGCTGCTGGGCGCCGGGATGGTGCATCCCAAGGTACTGGAAAACTGTGGCATCGACCCCAATGAGTATTCCGGCTTTGCTTTCGGTATCGGGCTGGAGCGTATGGCCATGCGCCGCTTTCAGATCTCCGATCTGCGCCTGATCTTTGAAAACGACATCCGCTTCTTGAGCCAGTTCTGAGAAAGGAGACTGCCAGAGATGAATATTTCCAGAAAATGGATGAAAGAGTTTGTGGAGATTGATGCCACAGACCGCGAATATACCGAAGCCCTGACCATCGCCGGTCAGAAGGTGGAGGGCGTCACCCGTATGGACGCAGAGATCAAAAACGTCCGGGTGGGCAAAGTCCTGTCCATGGTGCGCCATGAGAATTCCGACCATATGTGGGTCTGCCAGGTGGATGTGGGCGCGCAGGAGCCGGTACAGATCGTCACCGGCGCGCAGAATGTCCATGAGGGCGACCTGGTGCCCACGGCACTGCACAATTCCTGGCTGCCCGGCGGCGTTCACATCACCAAGGGCAAGCTGCGGGGCGTGGCCTCCAACGGGATGCTCTGCTCCTTCAAGGAACTGGGGCTGACGGCCAACGACTGTCCCGCGGCCTATGAAGACGGTATCTGGATTCTCAACGACGAGGGCTGTCAGGTCGGGCAGGACATGAACGAGGTCATCGGAAACGACGACACCGTGGTGGAATTTGAGATCACCAACAACCGCCCGGACTGCTATTCCCTCATCGGTCTGGCCAGAGAGACGGCGGCAGCGTTCAACAAGCCCATGAAGCACCACGAGCCGGTGGTGCGCGGCGGCGCAGAGGGCTGCCTGACCGACCTGCTGGACGTGGAGATTCCTGCCGACGACCTGTGCAACCGCTACACCGCCCGCATGGTGCGCAACGTAAAGATTGCGCCCTCCCCCAAGTGGATGCGCCAGCGCCTGCGCTCCGCCGGCATCCGCCCCATCAACAACATCGTGGACATTACCAACTATGTCATGGTGGAATACGGTCAGCCCATGCACGCCTTTGATTACCGCTATGTCAAGGGCGGCAAGATCATCGTCCGCCGGGCGGGCGACGACACCCGGCTCACCACGCTGGACGGCATTTCCCGCGATCTGACGCCGGATATGCTGGTCATTGCCGACGAGACCCGACCTGTGGGTCTTGCAGGCATCATGGGCGGCGAAAATTCCGAGATCGTGGCCGACACCGTGGATGTGGTCTTTGAATCGGCCAACTTTGACGGCACTTCCATCCGCAAGACCGCGCTGGCGCTGGGTATGCGCACGGACGCCTCTGCCAAGTTTGAAAAGAACATCGACCCCATGCTGACCCTGCCTGCCGTCAACCGCGCCTGCGAGCTGGTGGAGCTGCTGGGCGCAGGTCAGGTCATGGACGGCGTCATCGACGTGATCAACTATGTTCCCCAGCCGGTACAGCTTCCGCTGGAGCCGGAGCGCATCAACGCCCTGCTGGGCACGGACATTCCCGAGGCGGACATGGTGGAATACCTGCGCCGGGAAGAGATTCCTGTGGAAGACGGCATGATTCAGGTACCCTCCTGGCGGCCTGATCTGCGGCGGATGGCCGACATTGCCGAGGAAGTGGGACGTTTCTACGGCTACAACAACATTCCCACCACCCTGATGCGGGGCGCCACCACCCGGGGCGGCTATTCCCCGGAGCAGAAGCTGGAAAACACCGCCTGCAACGCTGCCCGGGGCATGGGCTACAGCGAGATCATTACCTATTCCTTTGTCTCCCCCAGCGGCTGCGACATGATCCGCCTGCCCAAGGACGACCCCAGACGCACGGCGCTGAAGATCCTCAATCCGCTGGGCGAGGACACCTCCGTCATGCGCACCACGGCGCTGCCGTCCATGCTGGACATCCTCAGCCGCAACAGCGCCTATCACAACAAGGCGGTCAAGCTCTATGAGCTGGCCAAGATTTATCTGCCGGTGGAGGGCAGCCCCCTGCCCAAAGAGCCCAAGGTGTTCGTTCTGGGCACCTACGGTTCCGGAGAGAACTTCTTCACCCTCAAGGGCGAAGTGGAGGCGCTTTTGCAGGCGCTGCACACCAAAAAGCCGGAATACCGCGCCGTCACCGACAATCCCAGCTATCATCCCGGCCGCTGCGCCGCGGTGGTCATGGACGGTCGGCAGGTGGGCGTTTTCGGTCAGGTACATCCGCTGGTGGCCAAAAATTACGGCATTGACGGCGAGGTCTACACGGCGGAGCTGGCCTTTACGGAGCTGATGGAGCATTTGGCGGAGGAAGCCACCTACAGGCCGCTGCCCAAATTCCCGCCGGTGAGCCGGGATCTGGCGCTGGTGGGCGAGGAATCCACCACGGTGGGCGAGCTGGAGGACTGCATCCGCAGAGCCGGCGGCAAGCTGCTCAAGCGCATCTCCCTGTTCGACATCTACCGGGGCGCAGGCGTCGCGCCGGGCAAAAAGAGCGTGGCCTTCTCTCTGGAGCTTCGCTCCGATGAGCACACCCTTTCCGACGCGGACATCGACCCGGTCATTCAGAAAATTCTTGCCGCACTGGAGCAGGAGCTGCACGCCGTACTGCGCTGAGCGCAGCTTCCCATATAAACTGCGAGGGCAAAATGCCATGCATTTCGGCATGGCTTCATAAAACAGTTCATCCGACCTATGGTTGCAATCATAGGTCGGATTTTTATGTTATGTGTGGGATTGGAATCTCCAAGGCTCCCTCTGATGAGGGAGCTGTCAGCGAAGCTGACTGAGGGAGAGACCCTTGGCAGTCAGATCAATATATTCGCATACACCGCTAAAATTGCGGTCAATATCCAGATTGTAAATTCTCACTACCGTTAGATTCCTAGACTCCAAGTTTTTTGTGCGCAGCTCATCTTTTCTGGCCTGCTCCGCTGTATCATGTCCGCCACCGTCAAGTTCGATGACCAGCCTTGCTCTTTACAATAGAAATCCGCAATGTAAATACCAATTGCTTTTTGCCTTTGAAAGCGCACCGGGTAGTCTCTCAAAAAATCATACCATAGCTTCCGTTCCCATGGGGTCATATTCTTTCGGAGTGTCTTTGCAAGAGGGATATTCTCTTTATTGTAGTCTTTCATTTTCTCTCCCTCCGTCAAAAATCAAAGATTTTTGCCACCTCCCTCGTCAGAGGGAGGCTTTGGTGCGGTGCGAAACCGCACATTATGCACTACACCGAACGGTGTATAGAAGTACGCTCTTATCTGTTCGACAAACTGGAAGTTGTCAGTCCAAAATCAGGACGCCTGCGCATTCGGACATTTGCGTAAATGAAAGGGCTGGAAAATCTTTTCTCAACTCCTCAACGACAAAGTAGATTTCATCATTATCCCATGTGTCTCCTGCCTTCAATTTGCATTGTTC
>JAQYBZ010000042.1 GCA_029003235.1 Bacillota bacterium | reverse complement strand
CTGCCCGCCATGTGTACGCTGCGTATGCAGGCTTCCGGCCCCGACACGGTGGAGCGGGGGCAAAAGGCCGTCATCCATATGCGCGCCGTGGCCAACCGGTTTTTCCCTGTCCCGGACGTGCGGGTGCGCATGACCATCCAGACGTGCGCCACCGGGGCGAAGGAGGTCAAATATCTCAGCCGGATCCCCCAAAAGGACGGCGTGCTGTCCCTTCCGGCGGACAACTGCGGCCTTCTGCGGCTGGGGCTGCACAAAGGCCGGGTCTATGACTATCTCGGCCTGTTTTGTCTGCGCCTGCGGCTGCCCGCGCCTATGGAGATCGCCGTGCTGCCAAAGGCCGAAGCGCCGGAACCCCTGCCCGATCTGTCCCAATTCCGCGCCGTGCGTTTGCAGGCGAAAAAGGGGGGCGGCTTCTCCGAATTCCATGAAAACCGGGAGTACCGTCCCGGCGACAGTGTGCGGGACATTCACTGGAAGCTGTCGGGCAAAACGGATAAGCTCATTGTGCGCCAGGCCATGGAGCCGGTGCAGCGCCGTCTGGTGCTGGCGGTGGAGCCCCCCGCCACCCTGCAGGCCATGAATTCCGCCCTGGGACAGCTTCGCTGGCTGTCTCAGTGGCTGGCAGAACGGGGCTACAGCCACCGGGTGTGCTGGCGCGACCCGGACAGCGGCGATGTACGCTTTGCGCAGGTGACGGCGGAAGAACAGGTGCAGGCTATGCTGCGTCAGGTGTGCGGCCTGCGGGTCGGCGCCGACGCCCGGAGCCTGCCCGACGACCTGACCTTGGGCGCCGACTGGCTTTACCGCATCACGCCCGCCGGAAAGGAGGCCGGACAATGAAGAACCGTTCCGGCCTGCTCAGCCTGACTGTGGACTGGCTGCTGGCCTCGGCCACAGCCGTGGGCGGTCTTTACTGCCTGATCACCGCCTTTGGCCTGACGGTCAACAGCCCGGTGCTGTGTATCTGGATCGCGGCGTTTGCCGGGCTGCAGGTGTTTTGCCTCAGCCGGAAAAAATGGGGCGTCTTCGCCCTGCTCACCGGCGCGATCTTCCTGCTGGCCTGCCTGTATTACCGCACCGGGCTGGGAAACGAGGCAAAGTATGTCTGGCAGACGCTGCTGAACCTGTATCAAAACGGCTATGACTGGCTGGCCGGCCTGTTCTCCGTGGAGTTGGTGGAGCCGGGCATGGACGTCACGGGCTTTTTTGCGGCGCTGGCCGTGCCTGTGGTGTGGCTGCTGTGTCTGGGGCTGGTGCGCTGCCGCCGCGCCGTGGTGGGCTTTCTGGCGGTTTTGCCGCTGGTGACGGCCTGCTATGTCCTCATTGATACCCCTCCGGCAGCCTGGGCGCTGCTGGTGCTGTCCGGGGCTCTGCTTTTGCAGTTTTTAACGCAGAATATCTGCCGCCGCGCCCCCCAAAGCAGCGGCGGAGCCGTGCTGTATCTGCTGCTGCCCACGCTGCTGCTGCTGGCGCTGGCGGTGCATTTTGACCCGCCCCAGACCTATGAGCGCGCCGATGTACTGGAGCGCATCTCCGCGTGGGCGGACTCCGTGGCGCAGAACGTGGACTACGGCGACGGCACCGGGCAGGTGGAACGCCCCAACCCGGTGGAGCTGAACACGCTGGACGCGCAGAGCCAGAGCAACCGCATCGTCATGTACGTTACCTCCGACGTGGAGGGCGTGATTTATCTGCGGGGCACGGCCTATTCCGGCTTTGACGGTCGGCAGTGGACGGCTCGGACAGACCGGGACTGGAGCGCTTATGACGACGCCGTTGCCACCCTGTCCGGCGGCAGCCGGGAGACCTTTTCCGTTCGGGTGGCCACTCTGAACAAACAGTATCTGCTCTACACGCCCTATTATCTGGCGGAATGTCCCGCCGGCGTCCGGATTGTCAGCGACGCCTACCTGATCAACGACGGCGGCGAGACGGACTACACCCTCTCATGCGGCGTCCAGCCGGAGCTTTCCGCCGCCGCAGCGGAGGCGGAGGCCGACTACCGTCAGGCCGTATATGAGGACAATCTCTACCTGCCTGAGGAAACGAAGCAGGCGCTTTTGGCGCTGGCGGAGCAGGCGGGCATTTCCGATTTGCCCCGCCAGCAGCAGCCCCAGGCGGTGGCGGAGTATGTGCGCAGCGCGGCGGAATACGACATTGCGCCGGAGGTTCTGCCCCAGGGGGAGGATTTCTGCGTCTGGTTTCTGACGCAGGCCAAAACGGGCTATTGCGTCCACTTTGCCACGGCGGCCACGGCCATGCTCCGGGCACTGGAGATCCCCGCCCGGTATGTGACGGGCTACGCCGCTTGGATGCAGGCCGGGCAGGCCACGCCGGTGACCCAAGCGCAGGCGCACGCCTGGACGGAATACTATGCCGACGGCTGCGGATGGATTCGGCTGGAGGCCACCCCGGGCAGCGCACAGGCATTGCGTCAGACCGTCACGGAGGAACAGACGGAGACCGGCGAAACCCAGACCGCCACGACCCATACGGATGCCGGGCAGACCGGGGCGCAGACTGAAACCGGCCAGACCAAGCCCACCGAGGCGGAGACCACCCGCCCTGACCGGGAGCCGGACGGCGGAGCTGCGTCCGGGCAGCAGACCGGCGGCGACGGTGCAAAGCTGCACCTGCCGTGGTGGCTTTGGGTGGTGCTGGCGGTGCTGGCACTTCCGGCGGTGCTGGTACTGCGGCGTCAGTTGGTTCTGAGCCTTTGGCGCAGACGTCTGAAAGCAGCAGAGGGCAACGAAAAGGCGCTGCTGTACTGGCGGCGGCTGGAAAAGCTGTGCCGCTGTCTGCACCGGCAGCCGGAGGACGATCTGCGCCAGCTTGCCCAGCGGGCGCGCTTCAGTCAGCACAGCCTGACGCAGGAGGAACTGGAACGCCTGTCCGGCGCGGTAACGGCGGCGCAGCAGACCCTTGCCGCGGCGCCTGTGGGGCGCAGACTGTATTACCGTTATATTCTTGCCCTGATCTGAGGGCGCAGGGCATTGCGCTTTGGAAGGATTTGTGCTATAATCGTGCCTGTCCCGGTATGCGGGCAAGGCCGCTTTATCAGACCGGCAGGCGTCTTACCGGGGAGAAAGGACTGATTTTCCTTGAAAAAAACCGTTTACGCCGTCCTCATCGGCGTCCTGACCGGCGTAAGCTGCATCGCCGGGGCATTTCTGCGCCAATATCAGCTCGCCCGGTGCATGGATGAGGCCGGGCTTTTGGCGCGGGGCAGCAGCATGGGCTATGTGCTGGCTGCCTTTGTGGCAGTGGTGTTGGGACTGCTGGCCATTTTGTGCAGCCGTCTGAACCGCCTGCCCGGCACGGAGCGCTGTTTTTCCCCGGCAGCGGGCTATCTGGTGCCCACAGCGGTGGGCGCGGGCGCAATGCTGTTGGGCTGCGCTCTGGGACTGTTCTCCGAGGAACTGCCCGGCCTGTATCTTGCCGGCGCAGTGGCCGCCATTTTTCTGCTGGTTGCCGCTTTTCTGCGCTATTTCGGCAAGAACGTCAATTTCCTGCTTCTGCTTTTGCCCAGCCTCTTTCTGGTGGTCAAGCTCTTTCTGGATTTCAAGGGCTGGAGCTATGACCCCGCCGTGATTGACTTCTGCTTCCTGCTTCTGGCCAGTATCTGCACGCTGCTCAGTGTGGTCAATCTGACGGCGTTCTGTTTCGGCGTGGGCAAGCGCCGCGCCACCGTGTTCTGGTGTATGGCCGCCGGAATTTTCACCGCCATGACCCTGCCGGATTTTCTCCACGCCGGTTCTGCCCGGATGGGGGAGCTGCTGATCTACGGCGGTCTGGGCGTCTGGTGCGTCAGCAGCGGCCTGCAGCTACTGCGCGGCTGCGTACAGAACGAACAGCCTGCCCCGGAACCGGAGACCCCGCCGGAAGAAGCCCCGGACGGCGACGGCGAACAATAACGGATGTAAAAAAACAGTTGGGACGTGAGATCGTCCCAACTGTTTTTCTTTGCCGTCCCTTGGCAGCCGCGCCTCCACGAAGCCGCCGCAGAGAAAGCAGCGTGATCATATTATTCGGGGAGCTTGCACACATCCACCCATTGGCGGGGGCGGGAATACTGCTCCAGCTCCGGCAGGGTCAGCTCAATGGCGCTGTTGCTGCTGCCGCAGGCGGGGAAGACCGTTTCAAACCGGCGCAGAGAGGCGTCCAGACAGACCTCCACGCCCTCGTTCACCGCAAAGGGACAGACGCCGCCTACGGCGTGTCCCACCAGCGTGACGGCCTGCTCCGGGGTGAGCATTTTGGCTTTTTCTCCGAACTGGGCTTTGTATTTGTGGTTGTCGATTTTGGCGTCTCCCGCCGCCACCACCAGCCGGGCGCCCCCGTCGGAGCGCTGAAAGGACAGGGTCTTGGCAATCCGCTCCGGCGGACAGCCCAGCGCCTGCGCCGCCAGCGCCACTGTGGCGCTGGACTGCTCCAGAACCCGAATCCGGTTTTCCAGTCCATACTGTGCAAAAAATGCCGTGACTTTCTCTATAGACATACTGCCTCCTGCCTTGTCCCCGGCAAGGCTTTTCTTCAGGATAGATTTTTTTGGCGCACAGCCGTCTGCCGCCCCGGCTTTTGCCGGGGAAATGCCCCGTGCAGGGAACCGGCGAAAACCGGGGCTATACGGGTTTTTCTTCAAACAGCGCCTTTGCCCTTTGAAGCTCCTTCACAATCTCAAGGTGCTGGGGACAGACGCTCTGGCACTGGGTGCAGCCGATACAGTCGTTTGCGCCGCTGTGGCCGCTGCCTTTGGTCTGCCAGTTGTAGGTACCACGGGCGGCTGCCAGATCGCCGTAGAGCAGATAGTCGTTGACGGCGCGGAAGATGCCGGGAATGGCCACATCCTTGGGACAGCCGGAGACGCAGTATTTGCAGCTTGTACAGGCAATGGTGGGCGTGGCGGCCAGCAGCGCCTGCGCTTGGGCAATAACCGCCTGTTCCTCCGGGGTCAGGGGCTGAAAATGCTCCATGTAGGACAGGTTGTCCTCCATCTGCTCTGCGTTGGACATTCCGCTCAGTACCGTGATGACGCCCTCCAGAGAGGCGGCGTAGCGGATGGCCCAGGAGGGCAGGGAGGCGTTGGGGTTGGCGCTTTTGAGCAGCTCGGCCACAGCCCTGGGAGGCTTGGCCAGCGTGCCGCCCTTTACCGGCTCCATAATGATCACGGGCTTGCCGTGACGCCGCGCCACTTCGTAGTTTTTCCGGGACTCCACGCTCGGGCTGTCCCAGTCGGCGTAGTTGATCTGCAATTGGACAAATTCCACCTCCGGGTGGGCGGTCAGAACCTTGTCCAACTGCTCCGCCTTGTCGTGCATGGAAAAGCCCACATGGCGGATCAGTCCCTCTTTTTTTCGCTCCTGCACAAAGTTCCACAGGTCAAAGTCGTCGAAGAAATGGGTGCGGTGTTCGCCCAGATTGTGGAGCAGATAGAAGTCAAAATAGCCTGCGCCGGTGCGTTCCAGTGAGGTGTAGAACATCTGCTCGGCCTCCTGCTTTGTCCGGGCGCGATCCCAGGCGGGAAGCTTGGTGGCCAGCAGGAACCGGTCGCGGGGATAACGGTCTGACAGCACCTGCTTCACGGCTGCCTCGGAGGCGCCGCCGTTGTAGCCGTAAGCCGTGTCGAAATAGGAAAAGCCCCTGTCCAGAAACCGATCTGCCATGACCTTGACCTGTTCGATGTCGATGTTTTCGCCTGCCATGGGCAGGCGCATGAGGCCGAAGCCCAGCTTGGGGATGTTTTGACCCAGATATGCTTCCATGTTTCCTCCTTACTGCTGTGCGGCATTGATCCGCTTTTTCATACCGGACAGCTCATGGAGCATCCGGAACGTATCTGTCAGCACATTGACCTTGGACGCCCGGTGGTTGATGATCTTCACAGGCATTTCTGTGATCCCGTAGCCCAGCTTCTGCGCCCAGAGAATGGTCTCAAAATCAAAGGCGAAGCCGTCGGTCTGACACCGGGAGAAAATATCCCGGATGGCCTTGCCCCGGTAGGCCTTGCAGCCGCACTGGGAGTCGGACAGGCGGAAGCCGCCCACCAGACACAGAACCCGGATATAGGCTTTGGAGGCCACCCTGCGCAGGAAGGTATAGCCGCTGTAGCCTTCCGGGTGCAGTACCCGGGAGCCGATGAGCACATCCGCCTCCGGATGGCCTTCCAACTGCTCTTTGGCCTGCAAAATCACGCCGGTGCCGTAGGCAAGATCGGCGTCGATGAACATGGCAATGTCTCCCGTGGCTGCCAGCATCCCCGTGCGCACGGCATGCCCCTTGCCCCGGTTGGGCTGGTAGCGCAGCACCCGCACCCTGGGCAGCGCCAGCTTTTCCACCAGCGCAGCGGTGCCATCGGTGCTGCCATCGTCGATAAAGAGCAGCTCATAGTCGGAAAAATGCTCCGCCATATAGGCCGAAAGGGTACGCGCCGTGGACGCAATGATGTCGGCCTCGTTGTACATGGGAATACACAGAGAAAATTTCATCTTTATCACTCGCTTTTTGCGCCGTTTTCATCTATGGACAGGCCAAGTCCCTTGCAGACATTGACCACAAAGTCCTGGGCGTTGGTGACGATACCCTTGGCAGCCAGACTGCCCCGGTCGGCCAGCTTGTTGACGGCAAATTCCGCCACATCCACGCAATAGAAGTAGACCTCGCGGATGGTGCCGTCGGGCAGCACCCGGAACGAGGGGGTCATGTTGCCTGTGGCAATGGAGTGCAGCGTGGTGGCCATGGTGATGACCGTGGTGGCCTTGCGGATGCAGTCGCGCATGGCGTTCTGACCGGCGTAGACGTCGGCGTAGACCTCGGGCAGAGGGCCGTCGTCCCGGATGGAGCCGCACAGGACAAAGGGCACATGGTTTTGCACACACTGGTAGATGATGCCGTCATGGATCCCCTCTGCCTGCAAAAAGGCGGGAATGGAGCCGTAGCGCCGCACCCGGTTGATGGTGTCGATGTGGTTGTAATGGCCGTTGTACTGGGAAGTCTGAGTGTAGATGTCCTGCCCCAGCGCCGTGTGCTTGTAGCCCGCCTCCAGATCGTGGGTGGCAAGGGCGTTGCCCGCCAGCAGGGCGTGGCAGTAGCCGTTGGCAATCAACTGGCCGAACGCCTTGCGGGAGTCGGAGTCAAAGGCCACGGCGGGACCCAGCACCCAGACGATGCTGCCGTGGTGCTTTTCATGCTCCAAAAGTCCGTAAAGCTCGTCGTAGTCCACGGAAAAAGCCGTCTCACGGGAGCGCCCCTGACGGAAGGCAAAGGCTTCGCCGCCGGCCTTGGGGTCGTAAAAGGCGGTGGTATGGACATAGATGCCCTCGGATGCGTCCTCGGTGCGTCCGACGCAGACGGCGTCTCCTTTTTTCAGATTGCGGAATTCTTTTACGGAAAGGCTGCCGTCCGGCTCCCGCACAACCACGCAGTCCATGCGGCTCTCCGGTGCCAGCTTCCACTGGCCGCCAATTTTGAAGTATTCCGGGAATATGGCCGTGGCGTGATAGTTTTCCGGCGCCACGAAATCCCTGTCCGTGGGGACAAATACGGCGTCCGGCGCGTCCATAAACTGCTTTTTGGTAAAATCCGGATGGCGGTAGGGTCTGAGTGAAAAGCCCACAGGTTCCACCTCTTTCCAATTAATACTTTTATTATATTTCGCATTTGCCCTGCTGTCAATCTTTCGGATAAAACTGTCCCAGATACAAACAATAATCGGCGAAAGGAGCTGTGATGCATGAATCTGACAGAAAGCAAGACCCTGACCAACCTGATGCGCGCCTTTGCCGGGGAAAGTCAGGCGAGAAACCGTTATACCTTTGCCGCCGCAGCGGCAAAACAACAGAAGCTGTACGCCGTGGGCGAGGTCTTTTTATACACCGCCGGGCAGGAAAAGGAGCATGGGGAGATCTTCTTCAACCATCTTCGCAAGGCGGGCATGAAAAACGTGGAGATCACGGCGGGCTATCCGGTGGATTTGCAGCAGGACGTGCTGTCTCTGCTGCAGAACGCCCACCACAACGAGTACGAGGAGTACGAGCAGGCCTATCCCGCCTTTGCCCGGACGGCCAGAGAGGAGGGCTTTGACGACATTGCCCGCAGCTTTGAGCAGATCGCCGCCATCGAAAAGACCCACGGCGACCGCTTTGAGCTGTTCGCCCGGTATCTGCAAAAGAATCAGCTTTTCGTCAGCGATGTGAAGACCGGCTGGGTCTGCCTCAACTGCGGCCATGTGACCCAGGCCACCCAGGCGCCCCTGCGCTGCCCGGTCTGCAGCCACGAGCAGGGCTACTTTATCCGGCTGGAGCTGGCGCCCTACACGAAATAAGCACGCGAAGCCTGCCTGCCCTTGTGTTTTTCGGCAAAAAAGGCTATAATCATATGTATAGAAATATCTGTGCTGTCTGCGGCAGTGCCGCAGATGCCACCGACGGTTTTTTCAACCGTTTTGTGGGACACAGACAGGGGCTTAGCGCCCGTGATACGAAGAAAAAGCCGGGAAAGGTGCGGGTAAGCGATGGAATTTCGGGTTTTGGCCGTGGGCGACGTGTGCGCCGCCAGCGGCGTGGCCTATTTGGGACAAAAGCTGCGGGGGCTGAAAAAGCTCTACGGCGTGGACTTCTGCGTGGTCAACGGAGAAAACGCCTGCGTGGTGGGCATTACGCCCAGACAGGCCGAGGAGATCTTTGACGCGGGCGCCGACGTCATCACCCTGGGCAACCATGCCTTTCACCGAAGGGAGATCGCCGACTATCTGGACGACAATCCCTATATCCTGCGCCCGGCCAATCTGTCGCCCCTCTATTCCGGAAAAGGGCTGGGCGTCTATGACACCAGAGCCGGGGCGGTGGCCGTGATCAACCTCATCGGCCGCTGCAACATGGACTTTGGCCCCGACAACCCCTTCCTTCTGGCGGAAAAGCTGCTCAGGCAGGTGCAGACCCGTCTGATCCTTGTGGATTTCCATGCCGAGGCCACGTCGGAAAAGCTGGCCTTCGGCTACTGGGCGGACGGCAGGGTATCCGCCGTCTGGGGCACCCACACCCATGTGCCCACGGCAGATGAGATGATCCTGCCAAAGGGCACGGGCTATGTGACGGATCTGGGTATGACGGGGCCTGCGGTGTCCGTGCTGGGAGTGCGGCCGGAGCAGTCCATCAGCCTGTTTCGGGGCGGCCCGCGCTCCCGGTTTGAGCCTGCTCCCGGCCCGTGCAAGCTGGAGGCCGCGCTCTTTACACTGGATACGGCCACGGGGCTTTGCACCGGGGTAGAAAGGGTGATGATCCATGATTAAACTGATGCACGGGGCGGATCTGCATCTGGACAGCCCCTTTGCCGGTCTGCCTGCAGATCAGGCGGCGGCGCGCCGGGCGGAGCAGCGAAGCCTGCTGGAGCGCCTGAGTCAGACCTGCCGGGAGCAGGGCTGCCGGCTTTTGCTGCTGGCGGGAGATCTGTTCGACGCCCGGCAGGTCTACCGGGATACGGTGGACGCTTTGCGCGATGCCCTGGACGCCTGCGGCGCGCAGGTCTTTATCGCGCCCGGAAACCACGACTGTCTGTGCCCGGGCAGCCCCTACCTGACGGAAGCCTGGCCGGATAACGTACATATTTTCAAAACGGCTGCCGTTTCCTCCGTGGCCTGCGAGCCTCTGGGCTGCCGTGTCTACGGCGCGGCCTTTCTGCAGCCCCACTGTGAAAGTCTGCTGGAAGGCTTCCGGGCGCAGGACGACGGTCTTGTGAACCTGATGGTGCTCCACGGGGACGCCACGCAGGAGGGCAGCGACTATAACCCTGTCTCCCGGCAGCAGATCGCCCAATCCGGACTGCAATATCTGGCGCTGGGGCACATTCACAAGCGGGCGCTTTCCAAGGCAGGGTCGACCTGCTACGGCTGGCCGGGCTGCACCATGGGACGCGGCTTTGACGAGACCGGCGCCAAGGGGATCTATGTGGGAACCGTAGATGCCCGGACGTGCGAAATGGAGTTTCTGCCCATGGGGGCACGGCGCTATGAGATTTTACAGGTGGCCGCAACGGACGACCCCCTTGCCGCCGTGGAGGCCGCTATTCCCCCGGACGCGGGAGAGGATATTTACCGCATCCTTCTTACCGGAGAATGTGAGCGGGTGGATCTGCCCGCCCTGTATGCCGCGCTGGAGCCGCGCTTTTATGCCCTGAGCCTGCGGGACAAGACCGTGCCGCCGGTGGATCTGTGGGCGCAGGCCGACGCGGATACCCTGAAGGGGGGCTTTCTGCGGACGCTGAAAGCCCACTATGACGCTGCTTCGCCGGAGCAGCGCCCGGTCATCGCCCGGGCCGCCCGGCTGGGGCTGGATCTGATGGAGGGACGGGAGGTGTCGCTGCCGTGATCATCCGGAAAATGACCGCCTCCTTCGGGCGGCTGAACCATGAGACATTGGAGCTTCACGAGGGGCTGAACATCCTCTCGGCGCCCAACGAGAGCGGAAAATCCACATGGGCGGAATTTTTACTGGCCATGCTCTACGGGGTGGATACCTCCCAGCGCCAGAAAGCGGGCGGCCCCATCCCCGTCAAGGAGCGCTGCCGACCCTGGAACGGCGCACCCATGGAGGGGACTGTGGAGCTGGAGCAGAACGGGCGGCGAATAACGCTGGAGCGTACCAGCGCCGGAAAAGCCCCCATGTCTGTCTTCCGCGCCTATGACACGCAGACCGGCCAGAGTGTGGAGTCTCTTCATGGCACCGACTGCGGCCAGCAGCTTTTGGGCGTGCCCCGCAGTGTGTTTGAGCGCAGCGCCTTTATCCGCCAGTGCGACCTGCCCGTTTCCGGGGACGCGGCGCTGGAGCAGCGCCTCAGCGCCCTTGTGACCACCGGAGAGGCGGACTGTGCCAGCTCCGTGGTGGAAAAACAGCTTCGGGACCTGAAAAACCGGTGCAGCCGCAGCCGAACCGGCCTGATCTGGCAGGCACAGACGGAACTGGACGAGATTCAGGGGGCGCTGAATGAGCTGTCGCAGGTACAAGGTCAGATTTCAGAGCTGCAGGCCAAAAAAGAAGAACTGAAGCAGCGCCAGACGGAGTTGGAAAAGGCAAATCAGGCGCTGCAGGCGCTGGACGCGCAACAAAAGCAGGAGCAGCTTCGCCGCTGTGAGCAGGCCTGCCGGGCGGCTGCCGAAAAGTGCGCCGCTCTGGAGCAGGGCTGCGCACGCCTGCCGGCGCCGGAGATCCTGAAGGAGCTGTCCGGCCGGTTGAACACCCTGCAGGAGCAGATACAGACGGCTGCCATGGACGCCGCCATTTCCACGCAGGAGGTCGCCCAACCAACACCGCCGCCGGTCTTTCAGGGAAAGACGCCGGAGCAGGCCGCCGGACAGGCCGGGGAGGATCGGGCGCGGTATGACGCCCTGACGGCGCCCCGGCAGGCGCAGCGCCCGGTGCTGTTCATTTTGGGGCTGCTCCTTATGGCGTTGGGTGTGGGCTGCTGTTGCCTGATCGGCCTTTGGGGAACACCGGCACTGCTGGGATTGCTACCGGCAACGGGTGGCGGCGTTTGTCTGCTGCTGTGGCGTTACAGGAAACAGGCGCTGGAGAAAAAAGCCCAGGATGACGCCCGGCAGGCGCAGCAGCTCTTGGCGCAGTACGGCGTATCCGCGCCGGAGGAAATGCAGGCCTTGGCTGCGGCCTATGGCCGGGATATGGAGCGATATACCGCCGAGAAACAGGCGGCGCAGGCGCAGAAAGCGGCCAGCCGCCGCCGGATGGAGGAACTGGAGCAGACCCAGCGGACGCTGTTTGCGCAGATTGCCGGCTTTTCTGCCGACAGTGGCAGCTTTTCCGCCTGCCGCAAGGCGGTGGATACGGCGCTTCAGGCGCATCAGGCGCTGCAAAGCGCCCAGCGGGAGTTCACGCAGGCGGAGCAGCAGCGGCAGGCCGTGGCGCAGGCCATCGGCCAACTGCAGGATATGCCCATGGCGGACGCGGCGGCCTATGCCGGTCTGGATCCGGCGCAGGTGCGCTTCCGCCTGAGCCAGTGCAGCGCCGATCTGCAAAGCGTTCGGCTGGAGCTGGAGCGCTATCGGGGCAGCCTGTCTCACTTGGGAGACCGGATGGTGCTGGAGGCAAAAAAGGAGGCGCTGCAGGAACGTCTTGCCGCCCTGCGCCAGACGGATCAGGCCATTGATCTGGCGACGGAGGCGCTGCAGCAGGCCAACGCGTCTTTGCAGGAGCGCTTTTCGCCCCTGCTGTGCCGACAGGCAGGAGAGATCTTTTCCCAACTGACCAACGGGAAGTATGAGCGGCTGCTGCTGGACAAAAAGCTGACGGCCAGCGCGCAGGAGACGGGGCAGAACATCCTGCGTCCGGCGCTGGCGCTGAGCTGCGGCACGGTGGATCAGCTCTATCTGGCTGTGCGGCTGGCCATCAGCCGCCTGCTGCTGCCCGAAGACGCGCCGCTGGTGCTGGACGATGCCCTCATGGCCTTTGATGACGAGCGCACGGCGCTGGCGCTGCAGGTGCTGCGAAAGGAAGCCCAGACCCGCCAGATCCTCCTGTTTACCTGCCACCGGCGGGAGCTGGAGCTGTAATGCAAGATGCGGCGGGCTGCAAACCCCTAAACAGGGTGCAGCCCGCCGGGGAAAAGCGGTCAGGGGTTTTATCAAAGACAGCTTTCGGCAAAAAACTTCTGCCATGTGAAGTCTGGCAGAAGCTCCGGATGAAACAATATGGGAAAAGAAAGGACGCGGCAAGTTGCCGCGTCCTTGTTGCTTCTTTACTTTGCGTATTCCACCGCTTTGGTCTCGCGGATGACATTGACCTTGATCTGGCCGGGATATTCCATCTCTGTTTCGATCTTCTTTGCAATGTCGTGCGCCAGCAGCACCATATTGTCCTCGGTGACTTCCTCGGGCTTGACCATGATCCGAACCTCCCGGCCGGCCTGAATGGCGTAGGCCTTTTCCACGCCGGGATAGGAATTGGTCAGCTCCTCCAGCTTTTCCAGACGGCGGATATAGTTTTCCACGTTTTCACGCCGCGCACCGGGACGCGCAGCGGAAATGGCGTCGGCCGCCTGTACCAGGCAGTCGATGACGGAGGTCGCCTCCACATCGCCGTGGTGGGCTTCGATGGCGTGAACCACCTCCGGGCTTTCCCTGTACTTACGGGCCAGCTCTGCGCCCAACTGCACATGGCTGCCCTCCATCTCGTGATCCACGCTCTTGCCCAGGTCATGGAGCAGACCCGCGCGCTTGGCAAGGGGAACGTCCACGCCCAGCTCGCTGGCCAGCAGACCTGCGATGTGCGCCACTTCGATGGAGTGGTTGAGCACGTTCTGCCCGTAAGAGGTGCGGTATTTCTGACGGCCCAGGAGCTTGATCAGTTCGGGATGCAGGCCGTTGATGCCGGTCTCGAAAGCGGCGCGCTCACCCTCCTTGCGGATGGTCTGCTCTACCTCCCGGCGTGCCTTTTCCACCATGTCCTCGATGCGGGTGGGGTGGATGCGGCCGTCGGCAATGAGCTTCTCCAGCGCCAGACGGGCGATTTCCCGGCGCACCGGCTCAAAGGACGAGACGGTGATGGCCTCGGGCGTGTCGTCGATGATCAGATCGACGCCGGTAATGGTCTCCAGCGTGCGGATATTTCTGCCCTCGCGGCCGATAATGCGGCCTTTCATCTCGTCGTTGGGCAGGGACACCACAGAAACGGTGGCTTCCGCCGCGTGATCTGCGGCGCAGCGCTGAATGGCGATGGAGATAATCTCCCGCGCCCGCTCGTCAGCTTCCTCCTTGAGCTCGGCGTCGATCTCTTTAAGACGGACGGCGGCGTCGTGGCGGGCTTCGGTCTCAATGTTTTTCAGCAGGTAGGTCTTGGCCTCCTCCTGGGTCAGTCCGGAGATCTTTTCCAGCATTTCAAGCTGGCTCTTTTTCACCAGATTGACTTCCTCCTGAGTGGCAGCTACGGCCTGCTGCTTTTTGTGCAGCTCCTCTTCCTTGCGCTCGTAGTTGTCCATCTTCTTGTCGAGGGATTCTTCTTTTTGCTGCAGACGCCGCTCCTGTTTGGTCAGGTCGGCGCGGCGCTCTTTGACCTCTTTTTCGTATTCCGTGCGAGATTTATGGATTTCTTCTTTTGCCTCAAGCAGCATTTCGCGCTTTTTGCTTTCGCCGCCCTTGATGGCCTCGTTTACAATCCGCATTGCTTCCTGTTCCGCACTGCCGATCGCCTGTTCGGCGACCTTTTTGCGGTAGGCAACGCCAACGAGAAAGAAAATAATGGCTCCTACAATAAAACCTGCGATGGGCAGGACAATATATAACCAATCCATAGCTCCGCACACCTCCTTTACTGTTGTATTGGGTATGCCGAGAAAAAGAAATGTCTGACGGGCGCTCCCCGAAAGCGCCCATCCTACAAACTAATCCACGATTATTCTACTGTCGCTTTGGTCTTATGTCAAGTAATTTTGTGTGAAAACCCCGATTTTTTTCCAGAGAATTCGTGCAAAGCATACCATTTGGTTTGACAAGCTTCCCTGTTGTGTGTTATGATAATTCCATTATTGGCACGATGAACGCGCTGCCGGCAGCTTTCTGTCCGGCGGGACACAAACGAACAAGGAGTCGGTGACAATGGCAGAACGAAGCGCCAGGGGCAATTGTTATCTTTGCGGTCGGCTGATTGCGAAATCTGCTTTTTGCAAGCATGCATTGACTGCCCACCCTTACGAGGGGGAAGACGGGCGGGACTGTGTGGTTCTGAAGGTGGAAGACACCGAGACAAAAAAGTACTGGCTTTATCTGGATGTTGCTGCAACCTCAAGTCTCAGGACGCTGGACACCTTTTTACGGAACATCTGGCTGGAGTGCTGCGGTCACAGGAGCGCGTTTTTTGGCTCGGGATACACGGAAATAGGGATGGCAAGAAAAATTGATTCCTTTCCTGTAGGCAGCTCCCTGCGGTATGAATATGATTTCGGTTCTACGACGCAGTTGAAAATTACCATCGTCGGACATTCCAGGCGCCCAAAGCAGAAGAAGGCTGTGCGCCTGCTGGGACGCAACGCGCCTTATCATTTCTCCTGCAGCGTCTGCGGCAAGGAGGCCGCCTACCTCTGCTGTGAGTGCCAGTGGACGCAGGACAACCCGTTTTTGTGTGAGGACTGCGCCAGGGAGCATGAGCACGGCAGTATGCTGCCGGTGGTTAATTCTCCGCGCATGGGCGTGTGCGCCTATTGCGGCGAAATGGACATTTATGAATTTGAGCCGGATAAAACTGACTGGGCATCACGCTGACCGGGAAAGGATCTGACACTGAAACCCGTCGCCCGGCACGGAACGTTTATGAAAGATAAGAAATGCCGGGATTTTTCCCGGTAATTCCTACGCGGGCATGATGGAATGGGCAGACCTCGCAGATTTCTGTGCTTGCACCTCTGTGGTGTTTTTGAATATGCTTTATATCTCCGAAGCCGCAATGAAAGAAACTGGGGGACGAGATTCGCACCATGAAAAACAGAATCTACCGATACGACAACGCAAAATTTGTGTTGATGTTTCTTGTCATCGCCGGTCATTTGCTGGAGTGCTTTTCCGGTCGCTTTGTTTCGTCCATTTACAGAACGATCTATTTGTTTCATATGCCGGCATTTATCTTTCTGTCCGGTTATTTTTCTTCGTTTCATCCAAAGAAAATCCTGTGCAGACTGATCCTGCCATATGCCGTGTTCCAGACACTGTACTTGCTCTTTGATGCCGTTGCCTTAAAGGGCGAGGGCATCAACCTGCAGTATACAACGCCTTACTGGCTGCTGTGGTATTTGTTCGCGTTGATCGTTTACAACCTCTTAATCCCCTTTTTTGATACAGACCGGAGATCGGTTCAAAGGATTACGCTCGTCGCGGCCGTGCTGCTCTCCCTGCTGGCCGGGTATGACCGCTCCATCGGATATTACCTCTCATTATCGAGAATCATCACATTTGCACCCTTTTTCCTGAGCGGGTATTATTTCAAAAAGAATCAGGCGTTATTTGAGGACGCGGGTTCTCGCGTTCAGAAAATCGTTCCGATTGCCGGAATGATCCTCTCCGTACTGGGCATTGTATTGGCCTGGAAAATGGAGCTGTCTCCCACCGTTTTGTACGGCAGCTTTTCCTATGCAGGCGCCGGATATACCCCTGCCCAAAAGCTGTTTGTGCTGATCGTTGGTTACGGTGGAATTATGAGCATGGCGCTGCTCCCCAACAAAAGAATACCCATCGTTTCTGAAATCGGAAAAAACACTTTCCCCGTATTCTGCTTGCATGGCTTTGTGGTTCGGCTTTTGGACAAAATGAACTTCTTTGCCCATGGAACAATGATAAATTTGGCGCTCACGGTTGTCTTGACGATTGGAATGATGGCTGCTTTTGGCAATGGGCTTGTAGCAAGACTTTTCAATTTTGTTTTCTCTGAAAAGAGATTGGAAAAACGGTAAAGCAGTCAACTCGATGGAGCAGCGCTGTCCCCGCAGGAAAGGGTTTATGCAGCAGAATTGACGCTGTGTTTCCGGCATTTCATTTTTCTGCGAAAAGCAACGCCCATCTGCGCGGAAATCCGTTCAATTATGAGGGGCGCTGCCCGTTTTCAAAAACGCGGATCAAGCGTAACGCTCCACCTCGGATTCCTCTCCGTGTAAAAATAGAGGAAAAGTTAAATATGCGGGCATGATGGAATTGGCAGACATGCGAGATTTAGGTTCTCGTGCAGCAATGCGTTGGGGTTCAAGTCCCCATGCCCGCACCAACCCCATGGAATCAGGGTTCCATGGGGTTCTTTTTGACAATCCGCTGCGGGAAAGACTACGGCAATGAGGTCATCCAGAACGCCGGTCCCCGACGGGGCTTCGGCGGCAAGGACAGCTGCTTCGAGACAGCGCCGCTGGGCAGAGGGAGAATAAACTTCGGGCGCGGCAGAACCAAAAGCCTGCCGCGCCCGTGTGGTGCCGTATCAATACAGCACGTAGCAGATGAGCTGATAGGATTCTGTGCCGCCCACGGTGGTATAAGGCCGCACCTCGGCATAGCCGCTGCGGTAATAGCTGAAATAGGAGTTGGCCGCCGCGTCGGCGTCTGTGTAATAATATACGCTCTTGTCCTGAACAATGCCGCCGGCAAGCACGATGCTGTCGTCTCTACCCATATCCGAGATGGAATAGATGTGAAAGTATACTCCGTAGGTACCGTCGCCCAGATCGTACATCTCATTTGCCACGGTCATATGATTGTAGCTTTCACCGTCTGCGGCGGGACGGCACACCATGCCGTCGATCAGGCAGTAATCATAGTCATACCAGCCGTCCGCAAAAGGAATGGGCACAATATCCGTCTGGGTGATGGAGCGGTCGAAAAAGCGCTTGCAAACCGTATTGATGGTGTCCAGACTGACGCCGTAATAGGGCGCGTCTGCCTGCCAAACGGTCTCATAGTCACCCAAATTGATCTTCGCGTACAGCCAGGCAAAGCTGACCAGCTCCATGGGGTCTGCGTCTTTGGAAACGAATTCGCCCAGATCATCCCGGCTCTGGCTGCTCTGCCAGACCCACCCCTCGTGGAACCACTGCTCTGAAAAATTGCTGAGGAACAGATTGATCCGGTACTGCACCTCCCGGGACAGGGAGACGGCTGCCGGGGCAGGGGCCTGGGGCGCCTGTTCCGTGGGGGCGGAGGTGGTTTCCGCCTGAGTGGAGGATGCGGGGGCTGTGGTGGTGACCGGTACCGGCGCGTCGGTGTGCTGCGCCGTTTCCGGCGAGGATATAACGGGCTGGTTGCTGCCGATGCAGCCGGACAGAAGCAGGGCAAAAACGGCCAGACAGGAGAATAAAACCTTTTTCATCGGAGCGCCTCCCTTTCTCGTTTGGTGACTGCCTTGATTATACCGGAACCAATATTGAGAATCAACCCCTTTCCTGCCGGTGGGGCGGCGACTGCCTTGCGAACCGTATGCGGACGTGGTATAATGAAAAAAACGGCAACGGAGGCGTTTCTTTGAAAATCGATTCCACACTGGTGCAGGCCTATCTGGCCGGGGAGGACATGGACGCATACAAAGACCGCTGGTTTTTCACCGCGTCCAGTGTCGCCACCGATCTGGGAAAGAACATCTTTACCCGGCCGCCTGAAGATGCAGACACAAAGAAAACGGTGGCCGCGCTGGAGGCGCGTATCCGCCGGGCGGCGCAACAGTTTTCTCCGGTCAACCTCCCCATTTGGGACGCGCTGTTTCCCGGCTGGGAGACCGTGGAGCCGACGCTGGATCTGATCGTGGGCTTCCCGGAGCCTTATGAAGCAGTCACGGAGAACGACCCTCAGGGGCAGGGACATATGATATTTGATTTGGTCTGCTGGCGCGATTACGCCCGGCAGGACGATCTGGAGTCCATCATCCGCAATCTTTTGACCCACGAGATCACCCATCTGCACATTGGCCGCTACCGACCCGGGGTGGACGCCGATCTGCTGAGCAAAGACTATCTGACCTGTCTGGACGCTTACACCTTCCATGAGGGGTTTGCCCACCTGATCTCCTATGAATCCAAGGAGATTCAGCAGGTGGACTGGCACGACGAGCGTCTTGTCCGTGCCTACGCTTCCGGCAGGGAGAAAATGCGCCTTGCCATGGCGGAGACCGACAGCCAGCGGCAGAAGCAGTATCTTTATGATGCGGTCTGCGGGTCTTACTATGAAAAGTTTGCCTGTATGTGCGGGATGCTGTATCTGGCGGACTGCTGGGAGAAAGAGGGGATGGACGGGCTGAAGGCGGCGTTTGCGGATTACCACGGCTTTGCCCGAAAGACCCTCGGCAACGGCAACTGCCCATGAAACAAATCAGACAAACGCTGGCGCGGCAGTTTGCCATGGACTATCACTGCGCGCCGGAGGATTTTGCGGACACCCGCACCCTTGTGACTGCCTATGCGCCCCATGCCGGGGCGCGCCACCGGGAGGAGGCAGGGCTGCTGTCTATTTTGACCTTTGGCGGGAAGCTGGTCATGACCGCCGCGCCGGAGCTGGTGCCGTGGTGCGAGCAGACGCTGGCAAAGCGGCTGAGCGCGCCCTGGTGCTTTGAGGCGGACAGCCTTGTGGCCATTGACCGGAAGCTGGAGGAGTTGGGCTACACCATCGATCAGGTTCACCTGTTTTTTGTGCCCGAGGGGCCTGTACCGGAGCCTGCCCTGCCGGTAAAGCTGCTGGACAGAGCGGAGATCGCCCCTTTGCAGTCAGACAGGCGTATTGACGAGGCGTTTTTGTTTTCCGACGACGTGCCCGATATGCTGGGCGCGGCGGTCTGCGACCGGAGCGGGAAACTGCTGGCCGTGGCGGGCGCCAGCGCCAACAGCGCGCTTCTGTGGGAGATGGGAGTCAATTCCTTTTCAGAGGGCAGGGGCTGTGCCCAGGCGGCGCTGAGGGCGTTGACCCGCGCCGTTTTGCAGCAGGGGAAAGTGCCCTACTACGGAACGGCCATGTCCCACCTTGCTTCCCAGCGTGTGGCGCTGGGCGCGGGACTGACGCCTGCGTTTGCCGAATTGACCACGAAAAAGCGGTAGACCGCAGCCTGTAATACAGATCTCGGCGGCAACGAAAGGCTTCCTGTTTTCGCAGAAAATGCCCGGAGGATGGCGAAAACCGTCCTCCGGGCTTGGTTTATGCTTTGCAGTCTGTAAAACCGGGCGGCGAAGCCGCCGCCCGGCAGGAATCGAAGCTCTTACTTTTTGTTGGCTGCCAGATAGGCTTCAAAGCGCTGAAGCATGGTGGCAACTTCGGCTCTGGTGCCTCCGGCCTTGGGATTCAGGGTCAGAACGCCGCTGGAGCTCTTGTCGCCGGCAATGATGCCTGCGCCCACAGCCCAGGACAGAGCGGGCTTGGAGTACTCATAGCACTTGCCGCTGTCCGGGAACTTGCTCAGGTCGCCCTGCTCGGTCATGGGCAGACCGTAATAGTTCTTGGCTACGCGGAAGAGCATGGAGGCAAGCTGCTCTCTGGTCAGGGTCTGGGTGGGGCCGAATTCGGTGTCGGTGACACCGAAGACGATCTCGTTGCTGTAAGCCCAGCAAACGGCCTTGGCAAAGTAGTCGGTGTCTTTGACATCGGTGAAGGGGCAATCGCCGCTCACTTCCGGTTCACCGGCCATACGGTACAGAACCGTTACCAGCATATCGCGGCTCATGGTCTGGTTGGGGGAGAAGGTGTTCTCGCCGGTGCCCAGGAACAGCTTGTGGGAGATGGCGTAGTCCACATATTCGTGATACCATGCGTCGCGGTCAACGTCGGTGAAGCGGGCGCAGGGATCGTCGGACAGACGCAGCAGCGCAACGCCCATAAAGGCGTCGAGAACTTCATAGCCCTCGTAGGTGCCGCTCAGCACCTGGAAGGCCTGCTCCGCGTAATTGTAAACCAGATAGCTGCCGGCGGAGGCCTTGTTTTCAATGACATGGAATCCGCTGTCATTGTCGTACTTGACCGTCCACAGCGCCGCATCGGTTACGGTGTCGGCCAGAACGGGCAGAGTGCCGGCGCCGTTGAACGCCAGGTACTTCTGGCCGTGCTCGATGCTGCGAATGGTGTAATAGCCGCTGTCCTCCTTGGTAAAGTACCAGGCAAACTCGCTGCCCAGCACGACCACGTTATCGTCGCGCCAGTTGTCGGTCACATTCTGGGTTACCGTGCCGTTGATGGCCTGCAGCGCGGTAATGAAGAGCTGCTTGCCGTCTGTGGCAAGGTCAAAGCCGCCGATGGCATAGACGCCGTCTGCGGGACCGGCCTGGTTTTCTTCCCATTCATAGTACTTGTCCGGCGTCAGCTTGGCCGTCTCCTTGTCCCGATAGGAGTCGCCGCAGCGGCTGCAGGTGTGGGTGTCATAGCCGCCCTCGAAATAGGTGGGAGCGACGGTCTCGGTCGCATAATCGTGGCCAAGCGCTTCCACAGTCTCGGTTTTGGTGGCGCCGCAGCAGCTGCAGGTGTAGGTCTTCACGCCTTCGGTGGTGCAGGTGGGCTCGGTAGTGACCACGCCCGCGTCCCAGCTATGGCCGTTGGCGCAAGGGTCTTCGTCTGCAGCCAGTTCGTAGAAGTTGAACAGGTAAGCGCCCGTGTCCTTGACGCCGTAGGTGGTGAACTTGTTGTACCACTCCAGCGCCTGATTGTGGTTGCCGTTGTAGTTGGCGCCCACGTTCATGACGTGCCAGCCGCCGGAAACGGGAGTGAGCGTCCACAGGCTGCAGTCTCCCTCTGCCAGTTCTGCCGTCAGAGACAGGCCGTTGCCACTGGCAGCGGAGGTCATATGCAGGCCGTCGTCGGTGACAAAGTCGATCTTGCCATCGGCAATGTGGGCGGTGACGATGAGGGTGTTTTCTGCCAGAGGCAAGGGCATGATGCCGCCGGAGGTGGGATTTTCTGCAGCGGCCAGACCGCCGCTGACGGCAGTGGAGGAAACGCTCAGCTCTTCCTGATCCAGATAGATGACATATCTGCCGCCGTCCTTGACCTCAGCGGCCTGTCTTGCTACCTCCACAGGCGTGTAGAAGTTGAACAGATAGTTGGGGGAATCGCCCACGCCGTAGGTGGTAAAGCCGGTATACCATTCCAGCGCCTGATTGTAATTGCCGCCGTAATTGGCGCCCACATTCATGATGTGGAAGCCGCCGTCCACGGCCACGTTGTACCACTTGCCGCAGTCGGTCAGTTCTGTCTGGAAGCCCAGGCTGTTGCCGGTCTCGCCGGAGGTGAGATAGCCGGCGTCGGCCTTCAGTGCGTAATACTGCTTTTCCGCGTCAACCACTTCCACGGTGAATACCGCCGCTTCGCTGGTGGTGCCGATGCAGCCTGCGCCTGCGGTGGTGTCCACGGCACTGAGCCTGTTGGCGTTTTCCGCAGAGGCGGCCGAGCCGATGACGGTGGCGTCTGCGTTGTAATAGACAAGAACTTTCTGACCGTCGGTCAGCTCGGTGACGTTTCTGGCAATGATGTCGCCGGAAAGGCCGGCATCGTCCAGAGAGCCGGTGTAATCCAGCTTCCAGCTATAGCGGTAGGGGGACACGCCGCCGTTTTCGGCTGTCTCATCGGCGATGAATTCGTAGATGAGATCCTG
>JAQYBZ010000041.1 GCA_029003235.1 Bacillota bacterium | reverse complement strand
ACGGAACTTTTTTCTAATATTTCCCGCTCCTTTTTGCACCTTTTATTCCAGAAAAGCTGCTCTTTGCAACTCTTACCTCCACTGCTTCCATGTACTCCAAACCCGGTTATGGTCAAATATGTGGTCAAAAACCGCTTCCCGTAAAAATCCGGGAAGCGGTTCGTTCATTCAGAGGATCTGTTCAAAGCAATATTGCCAGGGAGATTGCACCATCTGCTGCACACAGGTGGTGAACGCGTTCGCATGCTCCGAACGGATGGCGCAGAAGTAGTACCGCAGAGAAGTCTTGGTGAATTTTAGCCCCAGACTGGTGGCACCTGGAAAGGCACCGGAGGATACCATCTGTCGGTGCTGATCGATATAGAATTCATCTGGGCGGCGCGCTTTGTGCTGGTAGTAAATGACACTGGAACCTGCATTGTAATACTCTGCTAGCTCATAGGGAAGGACAAACTTGTTGCTCTTGGCGGTGCCGTCGGCAGAGGGAACCATCAGACCGTTGTCGGGATCGACAAAGACAATGTCACAGCCGTGTAAGACCTGCAAAGCCTGCCTGTGCCAGTCCATGCGTACAGCCTGCCGTGCAGTCTTGCCGCCACTTGACGAGTGCAGGAGCCTACCAAAATAGGTAGCCGTGAGGACACTGCTTTGCTCCAATACGGCAATCTCCCGCTTGCCGGAACTGACGATCCGACCAAGGGCGGACCACAAGTCAGGATCACAGGCACGGAATTGCTCTTTCTGCAAGTACCCGATATGCAAACCATCACTGTTGTGCGTCTCATCCGGCGTGCGATACCAGTTGATACCGATGGACAACCCGGTAGATGCCAGTTGACGCAGCAATCCCAGCTTGCCAAAGTCGCCAATATCGCCTGTGTACCGATCCTGCATGCCAGCCTCTCCTCCGTTAGAATATCACAAACCTATTTTAACTTAGCATCTGAGGTTAATCAAGTCATTTCTGCTTTCAAAAACTACACCGCTATAAACAAAGAAAAGGATCGTCAACTGCATGGAACTTATCAATGCAGACATTACATTTGCCTCTTTCGTAATTTGTAGGGTAATATTAAGCATTACCACATTGTTATCCATAAACACACCGATGGGAAAGTAACTTTGTTGCTTTCAAAGCCGTATCTTAAGAGAATAGACATTAGCCACTATGTGGTAGCAGAGTTATAGGCAGAAAGCGAATCTTGAGTAAAGAACAACTGAATATAGAAATACTCTTCACGACCAATTGCGGTGGTAAGGAGATTCCTCTGGTCAACCAATACAAAACCGCCAGTTTTCGTGCTGAAAACTGGCGGTTTTGGTCCGGGCTGCGGGACTTGAACCCACGGTCTCCTGGTCCCAAACCAGGCGCGATACCAAACTTCGCTAAGCCCGGAAATATACAATATGTTTTGGAAAACAAACGACGGGGCTGCCGCCGCGATGGCGCTGACAGCCGGGCAATGACCTTGCGTATGACCATTATAATCGCGCGGGGCAAAAATTGCAACTGCAAAAATGGGCGCTCCCCGGTGTGCCCGGTTCTGCATCGCGGAGCAGGACGGCACAGCGGCCGGGCAAGGTGTGCGCCTGCGTCAATGGCCGCAGATTACCACGATGTTTTTAAGCGCGTGGAAGATCGGGCAAGGTATCCGCTCGCCGCAATGGCCGCCGTTCCGGCTTGGGAACGGGCTGTGCTTTGCCGCGCCGCCTTGCCGCCGCCGGGTAGAAACCCTGTCTGCTCCAATGGCGTCCCGCCATCGCACAGCGTTTCTCTTGCCAAAAGAGCGCCCCGGCTTCCGGCTCTGCCCGGAGAGAGCCGGAAGCAAAAAAGCAGCCGCAGAAGACCCTGCGGCTGCCCGCTTTTCACGCGCTTATCAGGAAACGGGGGTCACGAACCGGGCGGATTCAAGAATCACGGGCTCCACGGGAGAGGAGCGCTCCCCCATGCCGTTGTCCTCCAGCTCCACCTGACAGATGGCGTCCACCGTGTCCATGCCGCAGACCACATAGCCGAAGGCGGCATAGCTGCCGTCGAGGAATTCCCCGTCGGCGTGCATGATGAAAAACTGGCTGGAGGCCGAGTCCATGGAATCGCCCCGGCGCGCCATGGACACCACACCCCGGATGTGGGACAGGTCGTTTTCCACGCCGTTCTGGGAAAATTCGCCCTTGATGTTCTCGTCGCTGCCGCCGGTGCCATCGCCGTTGGGGTCGCCTCCCTGAATCATAAAGCCCGGATAGACCCGGTGGAAGCGCAGGCCGTCATAAAAGCCCTGAGACACCAGCTTTTGAAAATTTTCCACGGTGATGGGCGCCACGTCCGGGCGCAGACGGAGGATGATGCTGCCGAACTGGCGCACCTCCAGCCTGACGTAGTTTGTAACGTCCTTTGACATCTGAAAATCCGTTTCCTCCATGGCGTCGATCTCCGCCGCCACCTGCGCCATATCCAGCGGCTGGGCAGGCTGGGTGGTGGTCTCGACGCTCTGGGGCTGGGTTTTGGCGCAGCCTGCGGCTGCCGACAGCATCAGCGCCGCACAAAGAACAAGGGTAAGCCATTTTTTCATGTTGTTGCCTCCTTCGGGTCAAAGCCGTGAATCCAGTCGGACTTGAGATAATAGATCAGATAGATCACCGAGCTGATAAACCAGGTAATGGGATAGGCCCAGAACAACAGCCGTATGTCGTGACACAGGGCCATGGCCAAAGTGATGTAGATAATACGCAGCACGCACCACACGGAGAGCATAATGACCATGGGCACCACTGCCTTGCCTGCGCCGCGGCAGATGCCCGCGATGCAGTGGGAAAACGACAGGAGCAGATAAAACAGCGCCTCAATATGGCACTGCTTCACGCCGATGCGGACAACCTCCGGATCGTCTTCAAAGAAGCCGATCAGATAAGGCGCAAGAATAAAAATGCAAACGCCGATCAACTCCGCCAATGTCACGGAGGTAAGGATTCCGAACCGGGCACCCTGCTTTGCCCGCTTGTGTTCCCCGGCGCCCAGATTCTGCCCGATATAGGTGGTCAGCGCCATGGAGAAGCTGGTAATGGGCAAAAACGCGAAGCCTTCGATCTTGGAATAGGTGCCGCAGGCCGCCATGGCGTCGGCGCCGAAGCTGTTGATGTTGCTCTGCACCAGCACGTTGGCAAAGCCGATGACGGAGTTCTGCGCGCCGGTGGGCAGGCCGTATTTCAGGATTTCCCCAAGCATATCCCGGCTCATGCGCAGCTTTTTCAGGCGCAGGCGGTAGATCCGATCCTTTTTGCATAGCTGCATCAGGCACAGAACGGCACTGACCGCCTGGGAAATGGTGGTGGCAATGGCCGCCCAGGACACATCCTTCCCCAGAACGCCCACAAACAGCCAGTCCAGCGCCACATTTAAGACGGAGGAAAGAATCAGATAATACAAAGGGCGTTTGCTGTCCCCCACGGCGGTCATAATGCCCTTAAAGGCGTTGTACATGACCATGGCCAGAGACCCGGCAAAATAGAACTGGAAATAGGCGCAGCTCTGGGGCAGCACCTCGGGGTCTGTTTTCATCCAGCGCAGCAGCACGGGCGCCAGTCCCACGCCGAAGGCCGTCAGCACCAGACTGGAGAGCAGCGCCAGTGCCACGGTGGTATGTACCGCACGGGAGACCTTATCGTCGTCACCGGCGCCGAAATACCGGGAAATGACCACACCGGCGCCCATGGAGGCGCCGATGAAAAAGCTGGTGAGAAGAAAGATGAGGCTGCCGGAGGAGGTGACCGCCGCCAGCGCCTCTTTGCCCAGATATCTGCCGACGATCCATGCATCGGCGGTATTATAGAGCTGCTGAAAAAGCTGTCCGAGAAAAATCGGCATGGCAAAGGCGGTAATGACCCGCTTGGGGTCGCCCTGCGTCAGCCGAACAGTGGAAGCCGCTGAAGAAACGTGTGCCATATTTGATTTCATCTGTCCTTATATGTAATATCGACATTATACTCCAATTTTCCCCCGGTGTAAATCCCGAAAATTGGCCGCGGCTAAAAAGCCGTCTCGTCCAGCGTCTCCAAAGAGGAAAACAGATCATACACGGCCTTGGCGCTGGGAAGCTGCGCGTCGGTGGAGTTTTCGTCAACGACGGTGACGCGGCGTGCCGCTTCCGTGCCTACGGCGGCCAGGACCTGCTGCCACAGGGGCGGCGTGTATTGTTCGGGATCACTGCCCGTCTGCCGTCCGGCGCGGCAAACGGGGATGGGACGGCTCTGCTTGGTGGTCAGGCGGCTGTTTTCTTTCACCCCTACCACGGAGACGTACAGCCGGCCGGCGCGCAGCACCTCCCAGGGGATAAACGGCGCGTCAATGGGCTGCTGAACGGAGATGTCCGGCGCGCCGAAGGCGCGGCTGGTAAACACCGCCGTGGCCGTATAGCCCTCCCACTGGGCATCCAGACAAAACCGGCAGCCCACGGCCTGTGCCGAGTCCGCCACCAGCTCCCTGCCGCCCAGCTCCGGGCGCAGGCACTGATCCTCCACAAAAAACTGAATCTCCAAATTGATACACCCTTTCTTCGCAGTATACGGGAAATTCCTCCCTCATTTTTAGGCGAAAATCCCGATAAGGATGCACCCTTTGGTGCAACCGGGGCTGCCATGGAAAAGCAAGGGGCGATTTTTTGGCTTTTTTCGCCGCCGGGCATTGTCTTACGCATAAAAAAAGAGTACAATTATTATATTATCCCAAGGATACGGAGGGCGCTTTTTATGAACGCACATCTGTCCACCGGCGTAAAGAGAATCTGTGAATATCTTGTCGCCCATACCCGCAGCCGCACCGGTCTTTCCCAAAAGGCCATGAAGGAGCTGCTGCGGCAGACGGATTTTGCCGCTCGGCTGGAGGGCTACCGGCCGCAGGGGCGGGTCTGCTGCGGCGACGTGGTGGAGCTGTGTCGACCGGCTCTGGAACGGCTGTGTCCCCAGCCGCCCCGGGACTGGCTGAAGGAGAGCTATGCCCAGCTTGCCCACGGCCTGTTCCCCGATCCGGCGCGGACGTCCGTGCCCAGACCGCTGCGGCAGGCCATCGGCTTTTATGTGACGGTGCTGGCGCAGCTTTTGGCGCAGGAGCCGGAGCGCTGCCCCTACGATCCTCTGACGGACGTGTGCCATCTGACCCCGGAGGAGCTGGAAAACAGCCTGATTTCCGGGGAATACGCGGCCTGGCGGCAGGCCATCGACGAGGCGGACTTTCTGCCCCTGCTGCGCATCGGCCGGGAGTGTATGCCCTTTGACGCCGCCTCCCATACCATCGGCGTGCATCATATGGCGCTGCATATGGGGCGTCAGGCGGCAAAGGCCGGTCTGCCGGTGGATCTGGCGCTGGTCAGTGCGGCGGCACTGTCCCACGACATCGGCAAATTCGGCTGCCGGGGGGCGGATGCCGGGCGCATCCCCTTTTTGCACTATTACTATACCTGGCAATGGCTGACGGACAAGGGGCTGCCCAAAATCGCCCATATTTCCGCCAACCACTCCACCTGGGATCTGGAATTTGAGAATCTGACCCTGGAATCCCTGCTGCTCATCTACGCGGACTTCCGGGTGCGGGGCAGCCGGGAGAACGGCCGGGAGGTCATGCGCATTTATTCTCTGGAGGATTCCTACGCCATCATCCTGTCCAAGCTGTGCGACCGCACCCCGGAAAAAGAACGCCGCTATGAAACGGTCTATCGAAAGCTCAGCGATTTTGAGCGGTTTTTGCGCTCCTACGGCGTCAGCACCGACCCGCTCAGTGCCGCTGCATCGCCGGTGACGCCTCCGGACGCAGCCCTTCTGGAGCCGGAGCAGATTCTGCCGGCTTTCTGCAACCTGACCTTTGAAAATAACGTCCGGCTCATGTACTCCATTACCAAGGACGTCACCTTCGGGCAACTGCTGGAGCAGGCGCGGGGAGAAAAAAATCTGCACCGCATCCGCACCTATCTGCGGCTGTTCGAGGAATACAACACCTATATGACCGGCGCCAACAAGCGCCGCACCCTGAGTCTGCTGTATGAGCTTCTGATGCACCATGAAGGAGACGTACGGCGCACCAGCGCCCGGATCATGGGGCAGATTCTTGCCAACAGCGGCCCGAAATACCGCAAGGAGGTGCCCTCCGGCGCGCCCCAGAGCGCCACGGCTCCTGCCACCGCCGCCTTTTTGACGGAATCGGTGGAGCTTTGGCAGAACTATATGGAAAGCTGCCTGCGTCCCGACCGGAAAATTTCGGCCAAGCATGCCCAGCGCATCTCCAACTCCCTGAAGATCATCACCGCCAGCCTCATGGAAAACTGCGACGAGGCCGAGCGCGCCCACTATCTGGAGCCGCTTTTGCAGCGCCTGCTGCAGGCACAGGGAGAAGAGCGCTTCATTCTCACGGATACCCTGTACTATGTGCCGCTGGACGCCATCAGCCCCCAATGGATGGAACACATTCTGCAGTGCCTGCTACGGATGCTCCCCGACGCGGACGAGCCTTTGCAGGTGCTGATTCTGCGCAGGCTGGAGGCCGTGCGTCCCCGGCTCAGCGACGCCCAGCTTGCACGGATGCAGGCGGCGCTGGCGCCCCTTGCGCAGACCGACAGCTACGCCGTGGCCTATCTGCGCAACCGCCTGGGGCTTGCCACGCCCATGCCCGACACGCCCGTGTCTCAGCTCTTTTTGAGCAACCTGAAAAACGCCGTTCACTGGATGGTAAAGCTGACCCAGGTGGAGGCGTTGTGCGACGAGGCCAAAGCCAACCCGGAGATCGCCTTCCACACGGCCATGCACCTGTCCAATCTGCTGTCCGTCAGCGAGCATCTGCCCGTGCGGGAGCGGGCAGGCAGGGCGCTGCTGGAGGTGGCCAGAACTCTGCGGGTGGATCAGCAAAACGAGATCGCCGTGGATCTGCTGCGGGAGCTGGAAACGGGACAGGAGGAAATTTCCGCCTATGTGCCCCGGTATCTGGGCGTACTCATGACCCGGCTGCCGGACAAGGAGCTGGACGAGTGCCTCCGTTTTCTGGAGGGCTATGTACGCTCGGGCAACGTCCAGTGCGCCACTGCCTGCCTGCAAACCCTGGGCTGCCTTTTGACCGTGTTCTCCCATCAGAATCAGGGACGGCGCACCCGGCGGATTCTGGGACTTCTGCTGTCCGGCGTGGCACACTACAACGACGCCATCCATCAGGCGGCGCTGACAGTGCTGTGTGAGAACGTGCTGGCCAACGGGGACATTCCCGTTGAAACCCGGCGGCACTATTTCCTGCTCATGGGCAAAAAGCTGCTGACCCTGCTTAAGGAGCCCCATCCGGGCAAGTTCAATTTCTTCACCCAGGCGGCGGTCATGAACCACGTCTACCGTTTTCTGGTGGACAGTCAGGTGCGCGACGGCGCCTTCCCCCTGCCCGAGAAAAAGCCTGCGGCCTTCTTCCCCGGCACCTTTGACCCCTTCAGCGCCGGGCATAAGCGCATCGTGGAGCAGATTCGCCAGATGGGCTTTGAGGTCTATCTGGCCATCGACGAATTCTCCTGGAGCAAACAGCCCCTGCCCAAGCTGCTGCGACGGCAGATCGCCAATATGTCCGTGGCCGATCAGCTTGACGTATACCTGTTCCCCGATCAGATCCCCGTGAACATTGCCTCGGTGGAGGATCTGTCCCGGCTGCGCGCCCTGTTCCCCCGCCGGCAGCTCTATCTGGTGGCGGGCAGCGACGTGATCCGCAACGCCTCGGCCTATCAGACCCGAACGCCCGGCAGCGCCGGGGATTATGACCATATTATTTTCGCCCGGGAGGAAAGCGGCAGTGTGCCGCTGGAGCTGGTGAATCAGCGCATCCGGGGCGAAAAGAAAATCCTCTCCCTGCCCGCCTTTTACGAGACGGTCAGCTCCACCCGCATCCGGGAATATGTGGATAAAAACATGGATATTTCCATGCTGGTGGATCCCATGGTACAGAACTTTATCTATGAACGGGGGCTGTACCTGCGGGCGCCCCAGTTCAAGCAGGTGATGAAACAGCAGGAGCTGACGGTGCGCTTTGCCCCGTCCATTCCCGCCGAGCTGACCGGAGGGCAGACGGAGGCAGGCTACAGCGCCGCTTTGCGCCTGCGCAGTGACAATCGGCTCTGCGGCTGGGTCTGCGGCCGCACGGTGCGCGCATCGGATCTGTGGACGGCGCTGGGAGATTTGCAGACCGCCGAATTCGTCCGGCGGCACACCTCCGGCCGCATCCTTCTGGTGGAACGGGTGCATCTGTCCGGAGAACAGGCGCCGGAACACGTCCGGCTGCTGTTGACGGAGCTGCTGGTACGCACGCTGGAGGACGACCACACCTACGCCCTGTACCTGCGCCAGCCGGGTGACGACCGGGTGGTGGGCGTGCTGCCCCAGCTTGGCTTCTGCCCTGTGCCGGGGCGCAGCGACGTATACTATGTGGATATGCGCGCACCCATCGTGCTGGTGCAGGATGTGATGCTCCGCTTTAAGGAGCCGCTGCGCAGCGACCCCGCCGTGGGACAGGCCGTGGAAAAGACCCGCCCCCGCCTGCGGCTGGCGCTGGCCGCCCTCTTCCCCGGCAAGCTCATTGCCAGCTTTGACGCCGAACTGCTCAATCAGGGGCTGGTGGAGCGGGTGCAGCACTGCAACGGCGTGCAGGACGTTCCCGCCGGAGAGCGCCGTCTGGGGCCTTATATGTGCGTACCCTACGGCAAAATTCTGGCCGGGGAAGTGGTGCCCAACACCGTGACAAAGAGCCTGCATGTGGACAAGGCCTACACCGACGACATCTACCATTTCGTCATTAAAGAATATCCCGGCTATTCCAACCTTTCCATTCAGGCGCGGACGGTCAAATCCTTCCACCGCCCGGTGATTCTGGTGGACGATCTGCTCCATAAGGGCTACCGGCTGGAAAAGCTGGAGGCCGTGTTCCGTCAGGAATCCCTGCAGATCCACAAAATCATTGTGGGCATCCTGTCAGGACGGGGAAAAGACCTGATGTCCAAGCAGGGGCACGAGGTAGACTGCCAATACTTTATCCCCAATCTGCACTACTGGTTTACGGAGAGCCTGCTCTATCCCTTTATCGGCGGCGACAGCATCGACGGCATCCCCGCCGTGGAGGGGATGCTCCCCACAGCCAACCTGATTTTGCCCTACGAGTACCCCAGCTATCTGCGGGGTCTGAGCCAGGACGCGCTGGCGGCCTTCTCCCGCACGGCGCTGGAAAACGCCGCGGAGATTTTACAGACCGTGGAAACGCGCCATCAGCAGTGCTTCAGCACCGCGCTGACCATCCGCCGTCTGGCCGAAGCCTTTATCTATCCCAGAGCCCCCTATCGGGGTCGCTATACCCGCTACGACCCCAACGCCACCGCCTCCGACTATGTGGGCGACGATCTGCACAGCTTCCGCCGCCTCTATGCACAGCAGCCGTGAGCCTTTTTCCATCCATACCCGGCAGCGCCTCTGCCGGAGAAGCAAGGAGTCGGGAGTATGAATTTTTACGCCTATGAAGATCTCTGCCTGTGTCCCATGGGAGGCAGGCTTCCCCAAAACGCCGCTGCCGTGGCAGCCCCCTTTGCCCCGCTGGTGTTTCTGCTGGAGCGCGACCCGGCCTGCAGCCGGGGCATCTTTGCCGTCCGCTCCCTTTCTCAGGTGACGGAGCCGGAAGATCTGGGGCTGCTGCTGCCCGGCGCTCCCGCCACGGGGGTGCTGGCCGGATTTGTGGCGGCCAACGGCGCTGTGGCGGTCAACACCGCCTTTGCCAACTGGTACGGGGTACTGCGGCGCACATTACAGGCCAAATCCACCGGCCTGCGTCTGAACGTGGTGGGTCTGGGAGACGTGGGCGGCACTTTTCTGACCGGTCTGACCCTGTTGGGCGGCGAAACCGTCCGCCAGATCGGCATTTACGACCCCAACGAGGCGCTGTGTGCGCGCTATGAGATGGAACTCAACCAGATCCTGCCCGTGTCCGACGCACCCATGCCCCGGGTGACGCTGTGCGAAAAACGGGATCTGTTTGACTGTGACGCCTTTGTCTTTACGGCCTCCCGGGGTGTTCCGCCGGTGGGCGCGCAGGGGGACGTGCGCATGGCACAGTTGGAAAAGAACCGGGAAATGCTGAAAAGCTACAGCCGACAGGCCAGAGACGCCCGGTTTTCCGGCCTGTTCTTTCAGGTCTCCGATCCGGTAGACCTGCTTGCCCGCTCCGTGTTCTGGCAGACCAACAGGAAAGACGCCACGGCGGACTTTGCCGGGCTGCTGCCGGAGCAGATACAGGGCTGCGGTCTGGGGGTCATGGCGGCGCGCGCCGCCTATTACGCCGGAGACTTTTCCCGCGGGCGGGTCTACGGCCCCCACGGCGAGGGGCTGGTGGCCGCCAACGACTGGGGACAGGGCTATGACGATGCCCTTTCCCAAAAGCTGACGGCGCTGGCACGCAGCGCCAATGTCCGGGTGCGGGAGCTGGGCTTTAAGCCCTACATCGCCCCCGGCCTGTCCTCGGCCTGCGTCTCCATTCTACAGGCGCTGCGGGGGCAATACCACTACGGCACCGCACCCATCGGCGGCGTCTGCTTCGGCTGCCGCAGCCGCTATACTCCCTATGGGCTGGAGCTGGAGCGGCTGCCTCTGGCGGCACAGCTCCGGCAGCGCATCGCCGCATCCTATGCCGACTTAAAGGAGATGGAATCCCAATGCCGGCTCTGACAGTCATTCAATGCGGCCAAAGCCCCCGGCTGCAGGCCGTGCTGGCTGCCGCCCTGGAGCAGACGGAGGCCTGTATTTTATCCGTGGCGCAGGCGGCGCAGACCGACCTGCAAAATCGCCGCCTGCTTTTTGCCGCGGCGGTGGGAGAATTCGGCATCGACGGCGACTTCTGCCGGCTGCTGCAGCTTCTGCGCAGCCGTCCCGGCTGTCTGCGCGGCTGCGTGGGCGCGGTACTCATGGACGGCGCAACGGAGCTGGACACCAAGCAGGCGGCCAGAATGCTGGTCTTTGCCGCCAACAGGGCGGGCTGCCTGTTTCCGGGCAAGCCGCTGGTGGAGGGCACCGGCTCTCTGCGCAATCTGGACATTCAGGCCAGAAAGAACGGCCTGAGCCGGGAGCAGACCTACCCCTTTGCCGCCCGAAATCTGGTGGAAAAGCTGCTGGCGTTCCGGCCTGCACGCCGGGAAAAGCCCCGGCTGCTGCTGCTCCACGCCTCGGAGCACCGCACCTCCAACACTCTGGCACTGGGAGAACAGGTGGCCGCACGGCTGCCGGACTGCAAGATCACCACCCTTTCTTTGCGCAACGGCGCCGTCCACGACTGCCGGGGTTGCTCCTATACGGTGTGCGCCCACTTTGCCAAAAACGATTCCTGCTTTTACGGCGGCGCCATTGTGGACGAGGTGTTTCCCGCCCTGCGCCGGTGCGACGCCCTGCTTCTGCTGTGTCCCAACTATAACGACGCCGTGGGCGCCAATATTATGGCCTGCATCAACCGCATGACCAGCCTGATGGTCAGCGACGCGCTGGCAGGCAAGTATCTGTACGCCATTGTGGTCTCCGGCTACAGCGGCGGCGATCTGGTGGCGCAGCAGCTTTTGGGTGCCCTGTGTCTGAACAAGTCCCTGAGCCTGCCGCCGGAATTTTGTCTGCTGGAGACGGCCAACGATCCGGGCAGCGCCCTGCATCTGCCGGGCATCCAGACCCGGCTGGACGCCTTTGCCCGGAACATCCGCCGACAGCTTTTTCAAAAGGAGGAACCATGAAAAAGCCCTACTTCTGCGCCGTCGCCGTTTTGCTGTCGTTTCTGTGCGGCTGCGGTTTTGGGCAGTTCCGGGCGGGTGACAGCCCCAGTGGGGCTTCCACAGCCGCGCCCACATCGGTGCGGCTTGAGACATCTGCCGAAACGGCACAGACGCAGACCTCCGCAACTGCCGACAACCGCGCGGCTGATGGGCTGGAGGCACTGCAGGAGGCGCTGCAGGCACAGCTTTCCGGGTTTACCGGACAGTGGTCGGTCTATGTCAAACGGCTGGACACGGGCCAGAGCCTTTGCCTTTCCGACAGCCCCATGGTGGCCGCCAGCCTGATCAAGCTCTTTGTGGCGGGCGCGGCCTTTCAGGCCATTGCCGACGGCACATTGCCCGCGGGCGTCTATGACGCTCCCATCCGCGCAATGATCAGCGCCAGCGACAATGCAAGCTGCAATGCCCTCATCGACGCTCTGGGGAGCGGGAATGCCGCCGCCGGAATGGAGGCGGTCAACCGCTTTGCCGAAGATCTGGGCTGCCGAAACACCCGGCTCAACCGGAAGATGCTGGCCTCCCGCCAGGTGGAGAACTACACCTCCGCTGCCGATTGCGGCCAACTGCTGGAGGCCGTCTACAGTGGCCGATTCGTCAGCCCACAGGCATCGGAAGCCATGTTGGAATATCTCCGGGAGCAGACCGTGCGCTGCAAGATCCCCGCGCTTCTGCCGGAGGACGCCGTCACCGGCAGCAAGGCCGGTGATCTGGACGACGTGGACAGCGACGTGGCCATTGTGTGTACCCCCGCCTGCGACTATGTGCTGTGCATCCTGTCCAACGGCGTCAGCTACGGTCAGACCACCCATACGCAAATCGCGGAGCTGTCCCGCATGGTCTACGATTTTTTCAACGCCCCTTCGGAAACACCGGAATAGAATAAACCCAGCCGCAGAACGGAAATGTGTTCCGCTCTGCGGCTGGTCTTTTCTTTATACTCAGGCTTCCGGGGGAACATCGTCGGATTCCGGCGGAACCGGGTCGTCCTCCCAGGACTCTGGCAGATCGTCGGGTGTTTCCGGTGCATCCGGGGCCTCTGCTTCTGCGTCCAGAGCTTCGGGATATCCGGGCGCGTCCGGCTCCTGCACCGGCTCCATAATACGGGTCACGTCCAACTGGGGCATATCCGTGCCGGTCATAGGCTCCTCCTCCGGCTCCCGGGATGGCTGCCCCCCGTCTTCCGCGGCCATGGTCACCTGCACCTGCCGGATGGGTCGGCGCAGGATGCGGCGGATCACCGCCAGAATCACCAGCGCCAGATAGATCACCAGACAGATCAGGCTGATCTTCAGCCCCAGACGGAAGCCCGGCGTCTCATATTGCAGTTCGATGGTGTGGCTTCCGGTATCCAGATGGAAGGCCACGAAAGCGTCGCCCACAGGGGTGATCCTTACTTCCTTGCCGTCCACCGTGGCCGTCCAGCCCGAATCGTAGGGGATGGAGGTATAGAACAGACCCGGCGCAGTCACACGGATCCGGCCGGACAGCTCCGTGTCGGTGACGGTATCGGCCTGCAGGGTCTGCTGGGAGAGCCTGTCGTACAGCGCGTCGAACACGTCGGTCTGGAACGCCGCCGCTTCAATGGCCACCTGGCCGTCCTTGCCCGCCTTGGGGAAAACATGGACGGT
>JAQYBZ010000040.1 GCA_029003235.1 Bacillota bacterium | reverse complement strand
GACGACAATCCCACCATCACCGTGGCGGAAATGAACGCCCTGTGCCGCCGTCTGGACAATCTGGGGCTGGTGGTCATCGACTATCTGCAACTTATGACCTCCTCCGGAAGCGGCAAAAACAGCGAAAACCGGGTGCAGGTGGTATCGGATATTTCCCGCTCCCTGAAGATCATGGCCAAGGAACTCAACGTTCCCGTGGTCTGCCTGAGCCAGCTCTCCCGCGCCAACGAAAGCCGGGCGGACAAACGCCCCATGCTGTCCGATCTGCGTGAATCCGGCGCCATCGAGCAGGACGCGGATCAGGTGCTGTTTTTATACCGGGACGATTATTACAACGAAAATTCCGAGGAAAAAAACGTGGCAGAGTGCATCGTGGCAAAAAACCGCCACGGCGAGACCGGCACGGTGAAGCTGCAATGGCTGCCGCAGTATTTTACCTTTACGGATCTGGAATGGAAGCACAATGAGGGATGAGGTGCTCGGCTTTTGCCGGGATAACGGCCTGTTTTCCCCGGGGGATCAGGTCACGGCGGCGGTATCCGGCGGCGCCGATTCCATGGCGCTGCTGGCAGTGCTGTGCCAACTGCGCGAGGAACTGGGCGTCACCGTCCGCGCCGCCCATTTCAACCACGGCCTGCGCCCGGGGGAAGCCCAACAGGACGAGGCCTTTGTCCGCGACTGGTGCCAAAAGCAGAACCTTCCTCTTTCCGTGGGACGGGGAGACGTAACCGCCCGGGCGGTACAGACCGGCGAAAGCATGGAGGAGGCCGCCCGCGCCCTGCGCTATGCCTTTTTGTTACAGGCGGCGCAGGGGGGCAAGCTGGCCACGGCGCACACGGCGGACGACAACGCCGAGACGCTGCTGCTGCATCTGCTGCGGGGCACAGGTCTGCGGGGGCTCTGCGGTATTCCGCCCCGGCGGGAAACCATCGTGCGTCCCCTGTTGGGCGTGACGCGGGCGCAGATCGAAACCTTTCTGGAGGAAAACCGCATCCCCCATGTGGAGGACTCCACCAACGCAGGGAACGACTGCGTGCGCAACCGGCTGCGCCACGAGGTAATCCCCCTGCTGCGCCGGGAGAACCCCTCTTTTTCCGAAACTGTTTTTCGCACCTGCGGTCTGCTGCGGCAGGAGGAGGACTACCTGTCGGCGCTGGCGGCACAGGCGGAGCGCCGGTGCGCTCTGCCCCAGGGCGGCTATGACTGCCGGGCGCTGGAAGAACTGGAGCCGGTGCTGCGCCGGCGGGTGCTTTTGAGCGCCCTGCGCCGCCAGGGGCTGGAAGACCCGGACGCCGCCTGTATTTCCCGTTTGGAACGTCTGATTTTTTCCCATAATCCCTCTGCAAGGGTCGATCTCACCGGCGGCCGCTGCGCCCGGCGCAGCTATGACGCGCTGCTGTTCGATTCCGCGCCGGAGACGCCGGCCTTTGCCCCTGTGACGCTGCAAGTGCCGGGGCAGACCTTTCTGCCGGAACTGGGGCTGACGGTCACGGGAATCTTTACAAAAAATTCAGTACTTTTTCAAAAAACCACTACCACTTTTTATATCAAGTGTGATATGATAACGGAAACCCTGTGGATGGCACGACCCCGGCAGCCCGGCGACCGGCTGCGCCGCAGGGGCGGCAGCCGCAGTGTCAAGCGGCTGATGATCGATGAAAAAATTCCCGCTCATCTGCGCGGGAGCCTGCCGGTCATCACCTGTAACGGGCGCGTGGCGGCAGTGTGGGGTCTGGGCGTGGACGAGGACTTTCGTCCCCTGCCCGGCGAGTCGGCGCTGGCGCTGACGATAGAGAGAAAGGAAGCCTATGGACAAGACCCACGAAGCCATCTCCCGGGTGCTTCTGACCCGGCAGCAGCTTCAGACCCGGATTGACGAGCTGGGGGCGCAGCTTGCGGCGGATTATGCCGGCAAAGATCTTCTGGCAGTCTGTATCCTCCGGGGCGCCACCCATTTTTTCTCCGATCTGATGCTGGCCATGCCCGGCGAATGCGTCTATGACTTTGCCGCCTGTTCCTCTTACGGCGGCGGCGTCCGCTCCAGCGGGACGGTGACCCTGACCCGGGATCTGACCGAGCCGGTGGAGGGTCGCCATGTGCTGCTGATAGACGACGTGCTGGATTCCGGGCTGACCCTGAGATTCCTGCGCGACCACATCCTACAGTCAAAACCTGCCTCCGTGCGGCTGTGCGTACTTCTGGACAAGCCGCAGGGGCGCAGAGAAGAAATCTCTGCCGACTATGTCGGCTTCACCATCGCCAACGAATTTGTGGTGGGCTACGGGCTGGACTACGACCAGCGCTACCGGAACCTGCCCTATGTGGGTGTGCTGAAGCCGGAGATCTACGGCGGAAAATAAGGAGTAAAGCGTTGAAAAAACAACCGAAACTGAGACCGATCATTTTCTACGCCCTGATCCTGTGTATTCTTCTGTTCTGCATGGTGGAGCTGTTCTCCACCAAGGATTCCGTGGAGCTGAAGTATTCTGAGGTGCTCTCTCTGTTCCAGAATGAGCAGGTCAAGAGCTTCACCACCCGGGACAACGTACTGCATATGGAGCTGAAGAGCGCCTATCAGGGCAAAACCGAGCTGGACTATGCCCTGCCGGATTTCTCCGTGTTCTATTCGGACATGAACGAGCTGGTGGAGCAGCAGTACGCCGACGGTGTGCTGGAATCCTACGACTATCAGCCGGACACGGCCACGCCCTGGTGGGTGATGTACCTGCCGTCGCTGGTGCTGGCACTGATAGTCATCGTGGCGTTGATCTTCATTTCCAACCGTGCCAACGGCGGCGGTGGCAATGTGATGAAGTTCAGCAAGGCCAACGTCCGTGTGGGCAAAAGCGACCGCACGGTGACCTTTGACGACGTGGCCGGCGCGGAGGAGGAAAAGGCGGAGCTGCAGGAGATTGTGGAATTCCTGCGGGATCCGGACAAATATACCCGTCTGGGCGCCAAGGTGCCCCGTGGCGTTTTGCTGGTAGGCCCTCCGGGCACCGGCAAGACCCTTATTGCCAAGGCCGTAGCCGGTGAGGCGCAGGTACAGTTCCTCTCCATTTCCGGCTCCGATTTTGTGGAGCTGTATGTGGGCGTGGGCGCAGGCCGTGTCCGCGACCTGTTCGATCAGGCCAAGAAAATGGCGCCTGCCATTATCTTTATCGACGAGATCGACGCCGTAGGCCGGCGCAGAGGTGCAGGTCTGGGCGGCGGTCACGACGAGCGGGAGCAGACCCTCAACCAGCTTCTGGTGGAGATGGACGGCTTTACCCGCAACGACGGCGTCATCGTCATGGCGGCCACCAACCGGAAGGATATTCTCGACCCGGCGCTGCTGCGCCCCGGCCGGTTTGACCGCCAGATCTATATCGGCGCGCCGGACTGCAGCGGCAGAGAGGCCATCCTCAAGGTACACGCCAAGAACAAGCCTCTGGCCGACACCGTAAATCTGAACACGGTGGCACGAGCAACGGTGGGCTTTACGGGCGCAGAGCTGGAAAACCTGCTCAACGAAGCAGCCTTGCTGGCAGCCCGTGCCAACCGTCCCTGCATCACCATGCCCGATCTGGAGGAAGCCATGCTCAAGGTCTGGGCAGGCCCCCAGAAAAAGAGCCGCAAGGTTTCGGAGCATACCCGCAGGCTCACGGCCTATCACGAGGCCGGACACGCAGTGGCGGCCTACTATCTGCCCACCCATGACCCGGTGCAGCAGGTCACCATCATTCCCAGAGGACAGACCGGCGGTCTGACCCTGTACCTGCCCGACGAGGACGAGCACGGCAACAGCCGCAACGAAATGTACGAGCGCATCGTGTCCGCCCTGGGCGGCCGCGTGGCAGAGCAGCTTCGCATGGAGGACATCTCCACCGGCGCATCCGCGGACATCAAGCAGGCCACTGCCATTGCCCATGAGATGGTAACCAAATACGGCATGAGCGAAAAGATGGGCACGGTCTGCTACGATAACGACGACAGCGAAGTTTTCGTGGGTATGAGCTATGCCAAGACCAAGCCCTATTCCGACCGCACGGCCGGCGATATTGACGACGAGGTCAAGGCTCTCATCGACCGCGCCTACAACCAGTGTGTGCAGATCCTGCAGGAGCACGGCGACAAGCTGGAGACCGTGGCGCAGTACCTGATGGCCCATGACACCATGAGCCGCAATCAGTTTGAGGCATGTATGCGGGGCGAAAAGATTCCCGAAAACGAACATGAGTCCATTTTCGACCGCTTCACCCGGCAGGACGGCGCCGGCGCCATGCCGGGGCAGGACGTTCCCCAGAACGACCGGCCGGGTTCGTCCCCGGCGGCAGACGTTCCGCAGAATGACCAGAGCGCCCAGCCGCCTGCGCAGGGCACGGACATTCCCCAGCATCCCGCAGGTGACGACACCGGCGACCGTCCGTAATACGATGATTTGATAAGGCGGTTTCCCGTTTTACTGTATAAGCAAAACACAGGGTGTGCCGGAAGTTCCGGCGCACCCTGTGTTTTGTTTGTTTT
>JAQYBZ010000039.1 GCA_029003235.1 Bacillota bacterium | reverse complement strand
GGAACAGGCTGTATGACGGCACGAGGGAATCCCTTGCGCCCAGGTCTCACTGCCCTCACAGCCAACATCCCAACGCCCACACGGAAGAAGAACTGACCTGGATCAGGAACTACCATCGCCGTAATCCAAATATCAGCATTTCTTGCCAAAGTGAGATTATACTGAAAAGCAGGTTGATGCAGTTGAAAGAGATCATTGCGACCAGAGATCTGACAATGTCGGTGCGGAAAAAGCCGGTCATTGCCCAGGTTTCACTGCATATTTGTCAGGGCGAAATATACGGATTGGTTGAAAAGAATGACAAAAGCCGCCAAATGATTGTGCAGCTTTTGCTGGGGAACCGCAGGCCGGATTCCGGCGAGATCCTTTTGTTCGGGCAACCGTGGAATGAGACGGAAGTACAAACAGGACGGGTGGGCGCGGTTTTTCCCCGCGCGGCGGTCTATCCCAAGCTTACGGTGCGCCAGAACCTGGAACAAAAGCGCATGGCGCTGGGAATTGCCCGGCAGAAAGTGCTTTGGACCATGGAGGCGGTGGGGCTGGACGACGCGGCGGAGAAACAGGCCAGGCATCTGAATACGACGCAGGCGTTGAAGCTGTGCTTTGCAATGGCGCTGGTCAGCACACCGGATCTGATCCTTATAGACCAGTTTGGCGGGAAAATGGCGGAGCAATTCTGCGGGCTGATCCACCGGCTGAATCAGGAATACGGTATCACATTTCTTCTGGTGGGCAGCTCGGTGACGCCCTTTGCGGGGCTGGCGACCTGCTACGGGATGATGTACGACGGAAAGCTCCTGCAGGAAATGTCTCAGGAGGAAATGGACGACGTGTGCAGGCAGTACGTTGATTTCCGGGTGAGCAACGCGTCAAAAGCCGTCGCGCAAATGGAGCAAATGGGCATTGCACAGTACAAGGTGATCAATTCTGATACGATCCGTATGTTTGAACGCTTTTCCGAGCGCGGTTCCATTGCCGCCTCGCTGGATGCGGGCGGAATCGGTGTGACAGAGATGATCTTAAGAAACGAGTCGCCGGAAGAATACTACCTCCGTCTGGCGCAGAAGGAGCAGCTATGATCAGCCTGACAAAATCTTACCTGAAGAAGATTGTCACCTCACCGCTGTTCTGCATCTGCCTGATTGCGTTTATTTTCTTTTCTTCCCTGTACAATACCCAATGTTTGAAGCTGGCTCTGACCAACAGGCAGGAGACGGTACAGGAGACGGAAAGCACAGAGCAAGACCAGCAGGTGGTCTTCAGCGTGGTGGTGGAGGCAGTGCCCAATACGCCCATGCCTGTGCCGGCACAGATGACGGCAGAATACCTGTTTGCAGATGTTGCAGCGTCGGCCTATCCGGCATTGTGTGCGGCACTGTTCGCTGCACAATTTCTGTTCGATGAGAGGAAGTACCGATTTCTGCAGAATTTTCCGGGCATCGGGCGGTATCCGTGGAAACTGGTGGGCGCCCACAGCGCGGTGCTGGTGCTGGAAAGCGCGGGTATTACCCTTGCCTATCTGGTTTGCGGCCTGTTTTCCGGGCTGGTTGTCTTTGGCGGCAGGATCGCCGCCGGCTCATGGCTTGGGATCCTGAAGATATTTGCCATGACGTTTGTCCTCCTGCTGGGCGTCAGCGGGATTATGATGTTCGTCAGCCAGATCGTAAAAAAACAGATCGTCATTATCGCGGCAGCGCTTTTGCTCCTGAACTATGGCCTGATCCTGGAGCTGTCGCCGTTGGAGCAGATGTACGAAAAAGTGGAAGAATTTGCCGTCACATATTTACCTATCTTAAATTCGGCCGTCATTGCTTCGGACGTTTCTGCGCCTGAGTTCTTGCGGTCAGTCGGACAGAGTTTGCTGTACTTTGCAGTGCCGGTATTGGCTCACTATGGGCTGCTGCGGAAGAAAGGAATCACATAATTTATGCTCACTGCGATCATTCTTTTATCTGTCGCCCTGCTGCTGGTGCTGGTGCTGGCTGCGCTCTATCGCTGTGAAATGAAGAGAATGGGCGATCAAATCGATTTCCTGCTGAACAACGACTCAAATCTGGAAATCGGCACCGTGCTGCCCTTTTCGGAACTGGTGCAGATGGCCTCCCGTATCAACGGGGTGCTTGCAGATTCAAGAAAGGCAAAGCGGCAGGCCATTCGCAACGAAAACGAATTAAAAGAAGCCATCGCCAACCTTTCCCATGACATCCGCACGCCGCTGACGTCGCTGGACGGGTATTTCCAGATGCTGCCGGAGTGTAAAACGGAAGAGGAGCGGAAGAAGTATCTCACGATCATTCAGGGCAGAATCCAGTGCCTGAAGGATATGCTGGAGTCCCTGTTTACCTATACAAAGCTTCAGGACAGAAATTATACAATGGAACTGAAGACCACGGACTTTGGGAAATGCGTGTATGACACCGTGTTTTCCTTCTATGACAGCTTTCAGGAAAAGGGAATCGAGCCCACGGCGGCCTTCTGCGACGAACGGATCTTTGTTCAGGCGGATGAAACCGCTTTGCGCAGAGTGCTTCAGAATATCATTAAGAACACTCTGGAACACGGGGAGGATTCCGTCAGGCTGGAACTGAAAGTGGAGGACAGACGGGCGCATTTTATCTGCGCCAACTGGCTTTCCGCGCCGGAGCAGGTCAATGTCTCCCGGCTGTTTACAAGGTTTTATAAGGCCGATGCCTCCAGAAGCAGCACCTCCACCGGACTGGGGCTGCCGATTGCCAAAGATTTGACCCAGAGAATGAACGGCGATATGGATGTCCGCATCGAAGACCATATGTTTGTGGTGGACGTGTCTTTCCCGTGTGTATAGGCAACGTATGGGGCGCGGCAGCGCCGGACTGCGGTCTGCCTTTGAAAATATAGCGTCCGCCGCAGCGGGATTCGGCGCAGATAAGTTTTGGCGTTGAGACACAGAAGAATATGCGCGAAATTGATTGTCTGCATGAAGACAGTCAATTTTTTATCCTTCTTTACCTTTTCTTTTCCTTTGGTTTGCGTATTCTTTATTTTCCGGCAGTAAATTGGAAAAGGAATGACCGAATGCTCGATATTGTAAGGTTCTGAAACAAAAGATGCGGGACGCGGCGCCTGATCTGCGCAGTGGGAGGAAAGAACATGATTGGTTATATCGGACTGTTTATCATTGAACCGGCAACGCTTGCGTTGATTGCATTTGTGCTGCTCTGGTCCATTGGCCTGTGCATTAGCCGAAATATTCTGACAAAAAAGGGGAAATCCCTGAAGCTCTGGGTCTGGATGTGCCCGCTTCCCCTGGTCGCCTGCGCCGTGCATCTTGCGTTCCACATTTTTTTGGGAGCAATCAGCTATACCGTCATTTATTACGGAACCATTTATTTCAGCGGCCTGCTGATCCTGCTTCTGATTCCGTTCAGAAAGAAAAAAAGAGGCTTTCGTATTGCTGCGGTGATCATCAATGTGCTTGTGGCGTTGCTTTGCCTGTTTTCCCTGCTGGCGCAGTTGTCTTTCTTCCCCGCTATGCACAATATGACGCAAAAGAGCTACAGTGATGCTTTTGACGCAGTGGTGGAAGCCCTTGATCAGGAGTATGTGCTGTCCCAGTGGAAATCGCTTGATCTGGATGCAATCTCTCAGGACGTGCGCCCCTATGTGGAGAATGCCGAGCAAAGCGGCGACGAGACGGATTATTATATTGCCATGATGCGGCTTGCCCATGAGATCTCCGACGGCCATGTGACCGTAGGGCGGCTGGAAGAGAATGACGAGACCTATGGAGAAGCGAAAAGGCGGCTGGCCGGAAACGACTATGGCTTCATTCTGTATACCCTGTATACGGGACAGACGGCAGCTTTTGACGTGGAGCCGGGCAGCCAGGCGGAAAAAGCAGGGATCCACAGCGGAACGATCATCACCGAGTGGGACGGCGTGCCCATGGAGGAGGCGCTGGAGAATACGGACATCGTATATCCCGATTATCAGCTCCAGAATTTTCCCGTGGCGGAAAATGAGACTGTACTACGCGCCATGTTCCTTGCCGGAAAGGGAAACGAAGAAATTACCGTGACCTTCCTGGATGATGCCGGTGTGGAACAGCAGGCAGTTCTGCAAAGCACCGGAAGCTATGATACGCGCCTGGATCGGGCGCTGAGCAGGCTGTTCTGCACGGATACCATTGACTATGCGGAGAATTACCAGTGCCGTATGCTGACAGACCATTGCGGATACCTGCAGATCAATGCTGAGTCAGTGGATTACCTGACAGATCTGAAGACCTCCTACACGGGAGAATGTCCGGAAGTCAAAGAATTGATCACGCAGAAGCTGAACAGCCTGCGGCAGGAAGGGATGGAGACGCTGGTACTCGATCTGAGAGGAAACCGCGGCGGCGTGTCCGCCATCAGCGCGGCTGTGGCATCCCTGTTTGTGAAGGAAGGCGAAATCGGAGAGACCATGGGCGGCATCAAGGGCATGGAAAGCGTTCGATCCCCAAGGTATACGGCCGCCGAAGGAACCTTCAGCGACATCAGGGTAGTCGCCCTTGTCAACCATGTCTGTATCAGCAGCGGCGATATTCTGGCGTCCTATCTCTCTCAGGCGGAAAACGTGACCTTAATGGGCATTACCAATTCAAACTGCTCCGGGCAGAGCGTCGGCGGACTGTGTCTGCTGCCGGACGGAACGTATTTCTCGTATCCCATCAGCTATAGTCTGGAAAAAGACGGAACAATTTTTGTGGACACAACGGCGCAGGGGGAGACAAGGATTCCGCTGGATGTCCAGATTCCCGTCACGCAGCAGGCGGCTTCTGCCATCTTTGAAGCCGGCGAAGATTACGAGCTGTCTTATGCAGTGGAGTATTTGCAGGCCGGCGCAAACAGGCCGTAAAACTTTATGTTTTCTTTATCCTTTTTTTGCGTTTCCTTTGAAAATGGAGAATAAAATTATAATCACATCGGGAAAGGTGGTGAGAAAATGAAAGAGTTCCAACGCCCTGAAATCAGGATCCGCAGATTCTCCGTTGTTGACATTCTCACCGATTCCAATGGCATCTGGTATGGACCGGATGATAACGCCGGCACGGAAGACGGCGGCATCACCGCTGACACCGGCGGTTTCTGGGATTAGTCAACCATGCGGCAAAGTACCCAAACTGACAAGGCCTTTTCGAATGTTGTGTGTGCTTCTCTCAGGGATTCTGTCACCTGCATTTGGGTACGATGCCTGCATTGGCGAAAGTGCGCGTCCGTGTACACCGGGTTGTGTGTCGTGGTTAGAGTAGTGTGCCGGACGCGCACGATCTTTGCCATAATGGAAAGTCACGGCAACCGCCGTGACTTTCTCTCTGCGGTTCGCAGCAATAAGCAGATAAATGGCTGAGTTCTCCCGCAGTTTGTGCGGCGCCGGCGGGCAAACTGCCCGCCGGTCGAAAGCAGCTTTGTAATACCGGTGAGAACCGGTTGAGGCTCTCTTCCGGGACACTGCAGTTCAGGGATCAATCCTGCCGGGGGCTTTCAGAAACCGGCAGGCAAAGATTCAAACTTAAGAATGGACGAACAAAGATGAAAAAGAGAATCCTGGCAATTTTCCTGTTTTTTTGTATGGCGGCACTGCTGTCCATGTCGACCTTTGCGTTGGGTGCTGACATTGGAGTCAGTGAAACGACCATCCCTTATAAAGTGGAGGGCGGTAGCCTCTATTATTGTAAGGAAACTGGCACGATCACAGGCTGTGATGAGGCTGTCACAAAAGCAGACATCCCTGCTCAGATTGACGGAACCACAGTGACCGCCATTGGAGATTGTGCGTTTTTGGGTTGTACTTCTCTCAGCAGCATTTCAATCCCTTCCAGTGTAACCAGCATCGGAAATGGCGCTTTTTCAGACTGCGTCAGTTTGTCCGCTATTCAAATCCCCGACAGTGTCACTGCCATTGGGCGCTATGCTTTCGAATGTACTGGACTGACTGAGATTAACATTCCCGCCAGTGTCACTGCCATTGGGCACTATGCCTTCTGCGGCTGCACCGCATTAACGGGTATTTGGGTCAATGAGAAAAACACGCGCTTCAGTAGCGACGAGAAAGGCCTCCTGTTCAATAAAGGAAAAACAAAACTGCTCGCTTGCCCGGGGGGCTATACCGGGAAATATGACGTTCCCAACAGCGTTACGGATATTTTTGGGGGTGCTTTTGCGTGTTGTCCCAGCCTGACCGGCATTTTTGTCGATGAAGCCAATTCCTGTTATAGCAGCGATGAAAAAGGTGTCCTGTTTAGCAAGGATAAGACGGAACTGATTGGGTGTCCTGAAGGTTATACAGGAACCTATGCCATTCCGGACGGCACAGTCGCTATTTGCGAAGCCGCTTTTATAGAGTGCGAAGGACTCAGCGGCATTACGATTCCATCCACTGTAGTCAGTATTTATGATTCCGCGTTTACATGCACCGGACTGATTTGCGTTGATATTCCCGCCAGTGTCGAGCGCATCGATGGTAACGTCTTCACCTACTGCGAAAAGCTGACCAGTGTTACGGTAAATAATAAGGACTGTGACATTGATTTTTACGCGCAAGTGTTTGGTGATCCCGAAATCACGACGATCTATGGCCACGCTGGCTCCACTGCGGAAGCCTATGCAGAAAAATTTGGCTACCAGTTCAAGCAAATCGGCGCTTCTGACCCGGCAGAAAAGGTGTTCACGGATGTGGACAAAGACAAATGGTATTATGACGCTGTGAACTTTGTGGTGAAAGAGGGACTCTTTGCCGGAGCGACAGAGACCACCTTTGAGCCGGATAGCACCATGACCCGCGCCATGCTGGTGACCGTGCTGTGGCGGTTGGCGGACAAGCCGGAAGCAAAGGGCACTGCTGCCTTTACAGATGTGCCCCAGGATCAGTACTATGCCGTACCGGTGCTTTGGGCGCAGACCAACGGGATCGTCAACGGCGTTTCCGACACGAAATTCAATCCCGACGGCAGCATCACCCGGGAGCAGATGGCGGCAATTCTGTTCCGTTACGCCCAGAAGATGGGTTATGACACCGCAAAGCGCGCGGATCTGAGCGCGTTCCCGGATGCCGGAAAGGTCTCTGATTATGCCAAAGAGGCGCTGGCCTGGGCCAATGCCGAGGGCTTGGTCAACGGCGATCAGCAGACCAACGGTTCCGTGCTGCTCGACCCCGCAGGCAGCGCCACCCGCGCCCAGGTAGCTGCAATCCTCATGCGTTTTGTAGAAAAAACCGCGAAGTAATCGAAACCCCACAGGCGGCAGATTTCCTGCCGCCTGTGGGGAAAAAGCGGCGCTTTCCGTTGGCGCGGGGCGCTCAATCAGCGGAAGTACACCCTATACCCGTGGCGGAATTCCGTAAGAACAGTAAAGTGGACTGCTTTTACGGAATTCCGCGACGAAGCCACGGACGATGAACGGGGTTCAAAGTTTTAGACCAATCTTTCCAAATACAAATACTTTCCGAAACGCCTTCGAACAAAGACGCCGGATTTATATCAGCGTCAAAGTTTCAATTGCCGCATCGGTCGTCTTGCCATTTTCTGAACCGGCAGATGAGCAGCGCAGGGAGCAAACGGAGCGGTCAAAAAAGTATCTGCATATAAAACAATGATGGTGCGCCTTGTCAAAACGACAGGCGCTGTATATGTTACAGCTTCCGCACGGCAACAATCTCATCGCCGGACTGTTCCCCGTTTTCTTCAAACCCAAAGCGGTGATACAGGGTGCGGGCAGCCGTGTTTTCCGGCTCATAGGACAGCCAGCAGTACGCTCCGTCGCCGCAGGGCTTTGTGCGCAGATAGTCCAGCGCCGCCTGAAGGGCTTCTTTGGCGTAACCCTTGCCCTGATGTTCCGCCGCGATCATAAAGCGCCAGATACAATAATTCCCGGCGGCAATGGCGGGGTCGTCCTCGTCCAGCTCTCCATAGCCGAACATCACAAAGCCCACGGGTATTTCATCCGCATAAATGCCAAAGGGCAGCGCCACCTTGCCGTCGTGGTCCGTCACATAGGCCTCGGCAATGCTTTCAATATTGCGAGCAACAAAATCTTCCTGCTCCGGGGCTACCCGCAGACGCATCAGCGCCCAGAGGTTGTGGGAATCCACTGGTTTCAGGTGAATCATTGTTCATATCCTACCTTTCTGAACCTTAATACAGGTCAAATTCGTTCGTTTCCTGTTCTATCAATTATACCACATCATTGAACTACCAGCAAATTCCTTTTGAAGGATGTGCAAGCAAGGCCATTCACAAAAAACAAGACATATCCTCTCCGTTTTCTTCCATGAGCCACAAAAGATAGTCCTGCTGCAAGCAATTGCTGCCATTGGAGTATTCGCGGAAATAATGCAGAATTCTCTCCGCCCTGTTTTCGTTGCCGACAATGTAGTTACGCAGCTCTTCTAAAAGAACCTCATTTGTATGCCTTACCAGGTCTGCGCCGTACAAGGGCGGGAGGATATTGTGGTTTCCCGTGCCGAAGATACAGCCACTTTCCAAGCGATCGATACATAGGTCGCCTCGGGCATCAAGAAAAAGAATTTCCATATCGTCTGACAGTACCACGGCATTTTTCACGGGAGCAAAGGGGGTGCAGTCAATTTCCAACAGATCACCGACTTGAAAGGGAACAGGCAGAGCCATGGTGCGCATATTGTTTGGCGCAAACAGCACAGACGCTGTATCGCCCTTGCTCACCGCCTCCCAATGGATAAAATAAATCCAGTACTTACAGACAGAATAAAAGCTCCACGTTCTCAGCTTTTGCCCATCCCGATGCTCCCAAATATCTAATCTGTGCCATGTTTGCCAGGAAGCTTTTGCGAGCTGCTGCTCTACTTGTTCATAATTTACAAACTCGATGCATTCGTAATTCCACGGGGAGAGAAAAACGCAAAGAAGATACTGCTTCCCGCTGCCTTCTTTCAAAGAAGACATTGCCGCCTCTGCCAACTGTGCATATTGCGGAAAGCCGGATTTCTTTAACAGATCGATCTTCCATTGCAATGTAATAGCAGACTTTGAAATGAATTGCCCCATATCAAAGCGATCCAAATTCCGCAATAAATGCCCGCCCACCTGTGCCGATTTCACCAATTCATAAATGATAAATGCCTGCTTCATGCCGTATCCTCCCCAAAAATTATAGTTATTCCTTTCAAAAGGAAAAGCCCATCGGCAAACACCAATGGGCTTTCAAAACACGGCTAAAAGTATTGTAAATGCTGAATTTGAAAATATGAACTATTTTGGGAAGATTTTTTTGATAAATAGCAATATTTGTAAAAAATCCACAAAATAGCCATTCAATATTGAGAAGCATTGCAATATATTTTAATTAACTTCCTCGGAGTATTCTGCCAGTTATCTTTTGTTTCTAACCGAACAGTTACTTCACAACATTTTGGATGAAACGCATTAATATTGCTGCAACCTGGGCACGGGTGGCATTGCCTTGTGGCAGAAGCTTGCCGTCAGAGCCGTTGATCAGCCCTTCCGCAACCGCCCATTGCAGAGCTTCCTTGGCATAGCTGCTGATCTTTCCCGAATCAGGGAAACTGCTCAAATTGGCGCGCTTGCTTGTATCAATGCCACTGCTCTTTGCATAGCGGTATAGAATCGTCGCCATCTGCTCACGGGTGATCTTTCCGTCAGGATTAAATTTGTTGTTTCCGACACCCGTTACAACACCGTTGTACATTGCCCATGAAACCGCATCCGTATACCATGTTCCGTATGGCACATCCGTGAAACTGTTTCTTCCCTCTATGGGCATATCTGCATAACGCCAAAGCACCGTAACTAACATAGATCGTGTCATAGCAGTATCGGGTTCAAAGGTCGTTGCACTCATGCCGCTGAATAATCCATGCGAAATAGCAAAATCAATTCCCGCGTGTGTCCAATGACCCGTCCCTTCTACATCAGTAAAGGGGTTACTCGGACACGCTTCGCCACCATTGCACGGTTTGTCCTCCTCCCCTGTTGCAGGAATGATTTCCGTATCGGTCTTGGCGCAACGGCGACATCGGTAGATTATTAAAAGATTGTTTGCTGCATCTTTAATTACCTCACTAACCCAATCATGACCCAAGGCATCTGCATAGGGCACGGAATAGCTGTCGCCGCACAAGGTACAGATATACGCTGCATAGCCCTCCTGCAAACAGCTTGGCGGCACGATGTCAATGGCATAGGAGTGTGTGCAACCTTCCCCTGTAACAGGGATGGCTGCTGTTTTCGTTTCATCGCAACGGGTACAGCAGTAGGTCATTATGCCATCCTCTGTTGCTGTTGGAGGAAGTGTTACTGTTCCTTCATCCCAATTATGATCCAAAGCAGCTACATAGTTGTCAATATAACTCTCTCCACATAATGAGCAGGTATGGGTTGTATAACCCTGTTGCGAGCATGTTGGAGGTGTTTCAACCGCTTCATAAGTGTGCTTGCACTGTTCCTGCGTAGTGTAAATCTGCAAGGCAAACCTGCCCTCATTGTCGGAACTATCGGCATAGGCTGTAAAATCATTATACTTTTCATACCATTCCAAATAATAGTTACGGTCATTTCTCAGATACACACAGTCGGTAGATTTTGCCTTACCTGTATTCCAGATCCTATATTCACCGTCAACGGGTAGACTATAGTTCACAGAGGTTGCTAAATAATTGCCGTTATTGTCGATAAGATAATATCCTCCGTCCGTTTCCTCTACCGTCCAAACAAGATCCAAATTGCCTGTGGCGATGACACCATCCTCCGGTGCAATGGCAACACCTGCTTTGAAATTGCTCTCAACCGTCTCAGCAGACATCGCAACGCCAAATCCTGGATTGTAAATAATTACGCGCTCCCCATCACAAAATGTATTTGTCAGATAGAAAAAGCTTCCGTTTTCGCCACAGCGCGTACATACACCATTCACATAATTGTGGCCTATTGCGCTTACATAATCAGCGATATAGCTATCGCCACAGGAGCAGGAATACGTCGTATAACCTCCTGTTACACAGGTCGGAGCGGTCACAACAGATGAATAGCTATGCGTATGGTCACTAACATAGCCGCTGCCACCGCAAGTAGAACAAGTCATAGTATACGAAGTAGAACCTGATCCGCCGCACCTTGAGCAGGATTTAGTTATAATAGAAGCACTTTTGCAGGCTCCGCAGCCTGTGTAAGAGCCATAGCCGGTGACAATAGTAATGATGTTCTCACTGCCGCAAACAGCGCAGCAAGTGATTCTTCCATCTCCTCCGCAGCCATTGCATTTGGCAGAGAACGATGTTTTTCCGCTGCCACCGCAGGAACCGCAAACACCACAAATTTGCTGTATAGCATTTATTCTCATCGGAAATAGCGCACAAACCATAACCACACAAAGCAACAGAGACATAATTCTTCGTTTCATCGGTAGTTTCCTCCTATGTGTTTCTAAGAGAGTATAAAGAAGCGTTTTGCACTTATTTAGGTGCAAACCAATTATAACAGATGGATATAATAAAATCAACTAATTTTTG